>JAEXPG010000087.1 GCA_023447015.1 Verrucomicrobiota bacterium | reverse complement strand
CCCTTGGGCGCGGTCTTCGGACCGCGCCCTTTCTATTTTTGTCCGGCGGTGCCGCGCCTCCAGCGGTGGTGGCCCCATTGCACGAGCGGCGCGGCCGGCCAGCTGATCAGCAGAGTGGCTGCCAGCCCGAGCGACGGCAGCAGCCATGAGAAGAGAACGAGAAATACGAGATACCCCCAGAGGCCGGCGAGATAGCCGCACACGACTGGGCGCACGGTATCGGCGCCATCACAGAGGTGGCTCGCGACAAGCACGACCGAAAACGCCACCGGGAACGAGGCGAGCAGACCGCTCCACGCCGGACCAAGACGCGCGGCCACCGTCGTGAGAGTGCCGACCAGCAGCATCGCACCGAGGATGCGCCCGCCGATTTCCTTGCGGACGTCGTGGGCGCGCAGCGGCTGAAGGTCGTCCGGTGCCTTCGCGACCAAACGAGGGAACAACCACAAGGTGAACGCGGCTGCGACCGCGCAGAGCGCCAGCGGGAGTTGGGACGGTGTTGTGCGGTGGCAGGCGCGATCAAAGCCGGTGGCGACGCCGAGAAACACCAGCCACCCGAGCAACAGACCCGCGGTCGCCTGAGTGAAACGACTAGCGTCGGAGCGCAGCCGGTTCCGGGCGATCCAAGAATAGGCGACCCCGAAGGCGGAAAGCGGGGTGATCCCGAGGAGCGCATATTTGGCCGTCTGGCTGGCGAAGGCAATGCCCTGCGTGAGAGCGAGCACGAGCATGATCGGCCCGGCCACAATCGGCAGTGCCGCCGCCCGGCCGCCGATCGCCGGTCCGAAACGCCGCCCCAGCCACCACGCGATGAGCACGAGGGCAGGAGAGAGCAAGAGCTTGAGCGCGAGCAGCACCATGCGGCCGGGCGATCTCGAAACAATCCGCGTGCGACGCAAGCATCGTTCACTGGCTGTGGCTGACGGCGGCGGACGGCGGATTGGTTGGCGGAAACCGGGCCCGACTGGTGGAGCGGTGGTTCGTCCGGTTGCGTTGGTAGAACAAACGCTGCGCCCCCGCCGGTATTCGTCTCCACAGCGGTGGGCGGGCGCGAAAGGCCGGTCACTTCTCCAACAGTGCCTCGACCTTCGGCTCGTGCAGGTTGGCCTTGGTGACGACCAGGATGTCGGTGGGGATCGCCGCCGGCACCGGTTCGCCTTTCACGAGCGCGAGCGCAGCCTGGACGCCCCGGAAGCCCATATCGGCCGGCAGTTGGGCGATCCAACCGTCGAGCGCTCCGCTGTCGATCGCCGCGGCGGCCTCGGGGCAGAGATTGAAGCCGAAGCCGACGAGTTTCGTGGTGTCGGCGCGGCCCTTCTCCTGGACGGCCTTGATCATCGGCAATGTTGCCCGGGTGGCCGAGGCGAGGATTCCCTTGAGGTCCGGATTCGGGTCCAAAATCTGGGTACACGATTCGGTGCTGATCCCGGCCGCTGTTTCGATGTAGGTGCTGCCGCGCAAGACGAAGTGGGGCCGCAGCTCCTTGAGCTTCTCGAAAGCGCCGCGCTCGCGTTCGGCCGCGGCACCGCTGCTTTGGCTGAGCTTCACAAAGAACACCGGATCGGCGTCGCCGATGAGCAAGGCGAGCAGCTCGCCGGCGGCGCGGCCGGCGTCCCGCTGGTTCGGGCCGACGAACACGTACTTCGGCTCGCCGGCCAGCAGCGTGTCGACCAACACCACCTTCACCCCCGCGGCGGACACGCGGGCGAGGGGCTCGACCAGCGCTTCACGATCGTTCACGGCGATGATGATCGCGTCGGGTTTCTGTTCCACGTAGCGCTCCAAGAGCTGGATCTGACCTGCGGTATCGGTTTCCGATGACGGGGCGAGTACGGTGACTTCGGCCCCGAGCTTCGTGCCGGCGGCGAGGGCACCACGCTCGACGGCATACCAGAAGGACGACTTCGCCTTGAGGACGACGCCAACTTTGGGCGAGGCGGCCAGACCGACGGCCAGCGCGAGGTGGAGGAGCACGGAGAGAAGAGTGCGGAAGAGTTGGTGGTTCATTGTGGGGGTGCCGCACCGATCGGATTCGCCCTGTTCTGCTGCAGCGAGAAATCACCTCGGTTCGGTCGGCGTTGAATGAATGGTACGAATGCGGAGGAGGGCATCGTTCCGCACCCATTCGATCATGTCCCCGATCGCGGAGAATTTGTTTGTTGTACCAACACTTCTGGGCGTGGGCGGAATGGTCATTGGATATCACGGTCGTCATGTAGAAAGAACGGGACCGCCTACCACGGAGGGCGCTGATGGTCGTGATCTTGAGCTGGTGGGCGAAAGACGACGGCGCGCCTGAGTCCGCGCTTCTTCCGGCTAGCGGAACGGCGGTTTTTCGCTCACCGTTCCGCCCCATGTTCGACCACGTCGAGAAGCTCAAGGAATACGTCCGCTGCGCCAGCGTCTCTGCGGACCCGCAGTTCGCCGAGGGCATGCGGCAGGCGCGCGAGTTCATCGCCGGCCTGCTGCGCGACATCGGCTTCGCCGTGGAGGTCGTGCCTACGCCCAAGCATCCGCTTGTGCTGGCGACCCGCGGCGGCGATCCGAAGTGGCCGCATGTTATCATCTACGGCCACTACGACGTCCAGCCGGCCGACCCGCTCGATCTTTGGAAGTCACCGGCGTTCGAGCCGGAAGTCCGCGGCAACCGCATCTGGGGCCGTGGCACCGCCGACAACAAGGGGCCGCTGCTGGTGCATGTCGCCGCGGTGGCGAAGCTGCTTGCCTCCGAGCCGGTCCTGCCGCTGCGCATCACCTTCCTCATCGAGGGCGAGGAGGAGATCGGCAGCCCGAGCTTCCTGCCGTTCCTGGAAAAGTACCGCGAGAAGCTGAAGGCCGACTTCGTCTTCCTCTCCGACACCGGCAGCCCCCGCGAGGACCAGCTGGTGGTGACCTGCGGCCTGCGTGGTCTCTTCACCTTCGAAATCGAGCTCACCGGTCCGCAGGGCGACCTGCATTCCGGGCTCCACGGCGGTGCGTTGCTCAATCCGCTCCAGGCGTTGTCCGAGCTTTGCGCCTCGCTCCACCTGCCCGACGGCCGCGTGAACATCCCCGGTTTTTACGACGAGGTCCGCCCCGTCCACGACTGGGAGCGCGAGGAGCTGCGCAAACTCGGCACGAGCGAAGCCGAGTACCAGAAATTCCTCGGCATCCCGGCCTTCCACGGACACCCGGGCTACTCGCCGTTCGAGGCGGTGCGCTTCCTGCCTACGCTGGAGTTCAACGGACTCGGCGGCGGCTACCAGGGCGCAGGCAGCAAGACGGTGATCCCGAGCAAGGCGATGGCGAAGATCAGCTGCCGGCTCGTGCCCGATCAGGATCCTGAGACGGTGAAGGCGCGCGTCTTCAAGGCGCTGCGCGAACGCTGCCCGAGCGCCGTGACGATGAAGATCATCGACGGGCACAACGGCCTGCCGTACGTCGCCGTTCCACCCGGGAAGTCGAATACGCCGGCCGACCAGTCGCCTGTGCTCGCCCGCGCCTTCCGCGCGACCGACGCCGCGGTGACCGAGGTCTTCGGCAAGCCGCCGCTCTATCTGCGCGAGGGTGGCAGCGTGCCGATCATCGGCGACATCAAGCGCGTGCTCGGCCTCGATTCGCTCCTGCTCGGCCTCTTCCTCCCCGAGGACAATCTCCACGCCCCCAACGAGAGCTTCCATCTCGGGGTGATGGAGAAGGGGATCCGCGTTTCGGAGAAGGTCCTGCGCTCCCTCGCGCGGGGCTGAAGCCGAGGCCCGCTGGCGACGGAGAACAGCGGTATCACCAGTGCCTCGGCCCCACCGCGTCCGGCGGGCGCGGTGCCAAGTCCGGCCTGCCGCCGTCCTCTCTGCGAGACGGAGGCGGTCGGGCGGTATGCCGACATCTCCGCGTTTTCGGACGCGAAGTGTGCTCGTGCGTGTCGAGACGCGACGCGCGGTCTGGTCGGTCGGTGACGCGGCCTTCAGCCGGCCTTCTTCACCAGGACGCGGGAATTGCGACCGCTTTCCTCGTAGGCCTTGAGGCGTGCCTCGGGAAGGATCTCCTTCGAGGCCTCCTCGAAACCGCAGACGCCCGTGAAGAACGCGAAGCTCTGGGTGGAGAGGGCGACGACCTGTTCGGCGCCGCGCTGCTGGGCCTCGTGGCAGGCGAAGGCGACCATCTTCTTCCCGAGACCACGGCCGTGGGAATAGGGCACGACGTAGAGCGAGCCGAGCTCGGCGAGCTGCGGCTTGTCGGGGTAGAAGCTGAGGGAGACGGCGGCCACGAGGTTCTCGTCGATCTCGTAGACGAAGAACTGGTCGATGTTCTTCTCGATCGTCTGCTGGCTGCGCTGGACGAGCTCCTCGCGCTTCACGGCGTTGCGCAAGAGGTTGTAGATGGCCCGGACGTCGCGGCGCGTGGCGCGGCGGATCTGCTGGTAGTCGTTGCCGTAGACGAGCGTGCCGACCCCGATGTTGGAGAAGATCTCGTTGATCAATCCGTCGGGCAGATTGCCATCGACGAGATGGACGCGCGGCACGCCGGCGAGGATGGCGGCGACGGCCTCGCGCGCCTTGCTGGCGAGGCTCGCCGGGACGGACTCCGGCTTCTTTTCCAGCAGGTCGGAGAGGACGTTGACGGGAACCTCGCGGCGAATTTCGCCGTCGATCTCGAGGCCAGCGGCCTGGGTGAGGAACACGATCTTGGTGGCGCCGAGCGCTTCGGCGATCTCGCGGGCGAGGAGGTCGGAGTTGAGCCGGAGCGTGCGCCCGTCGCGATCGAAGCCGATGGGTTGGAGGATCGGCACGGCGCCGTGCTGGATGAGCTGGAGGAGGAAATCCTTGTCGACGCGGTCGATGCGGCCGGTGAAGAGCAGATCGGTGCCCTTGATTATGCCCATCGGCACGGCGCGGACGGCGTTGGTGATGGCGCACTTGATGCCTGCCTGGGTCAGTCCCTCCAGAATCTGGTGGGACACGCGGGCGGAGGCGCGGATGGCGAGGTCGAGCGTCGCAGAATCGGTGAGGCCCGCACCGGTGGCGTCGCTGATCGGGATGTTGCGGAGCTTGGAGAGATCCTGAATCTGGCGACCGATGCCGTGGACGATGACGACCTTGATCCCGAGGCTCTTGAGGACGGCGATGTCGAGGAGGATGTTGGCGAAGTTCTCATCCGCCACGACGGCGCCGTCCACCGCGATGACGAAGATCTGGCCCTGGAAGCGCGGCACGTACTTTAGGATACCACGGAGGTCGGTGGGCTTGATGGAGGCGGGAGTTGGCGCCGGCTGGCCGGATGTCATGGCGCGAGCGTTCTCGGGGATTCAGGGGCCAGCGTCAATCGTGTGGTCCCGGCGGCCCGGAGCGGGGCGGGTGCCGGTGGGCGGAGCGGGCCGCAGCGCGGTGTGCGGGAACGGTTGTCAGCCGGCGCTCTCAAGCAACGTCGGCCCGGAATCCGGGGCATCTGCGAGGTCGAGCGGCCGGGGCTGCTCCCAATGCTCGCTGAAGGAGGAGGTCCGCTCGGCGTAGCCGGTGGCGGGGAGGGCGGGATCGTCGGTGATGAAGGTGAGGCGGTCGGTCTGGCAGCGCAGCACGCAACGCCCGTTGGCGTCGATTTCGTAGCGGCGCATCCCGTAGACGGAGGAGATGCGGCTCGGGGTCGCGGCGTCGCGCAGGTTGATGCCGCGGAAATCGACGCGAACGACGTGCCCTTGCTCGGCCGCCACCCAGACGGAGAACTCGAGGTCGAGTCCGGCGGTGCGGCGAGCGGAGTTGAAGCCCACGCAGCGGATCCCATCGACGGTGCGCTGCATCGACCGTTGCACGGCTCCAGTGGCGGTGCCGAGGAGCGGGTCGGCGGACTCGAGGGCGTTTTCAACCATGTCGAGGAGCCCGTGGGCATGGCGGACGAGGGGCTCGAAGGCGGTTTCCGCACGGCGGCCGACCGACTCGACCGTGCGGGCCATCGGTTCCCCGCGGCTGTCGGGCGTGATTCGTGTCGCGAAATAGACCGCGATGTCGCCGTGGGTCAGGCACGGGCCGATCTTCTCCACCACCTCGGCGAGACCGGGGATGTAGCGGCTCCCGAGGCGCGCGCGCTGGGTGGCCAGCGCCCAGAGCTGCGCGTCCTGCGATTGGGGGCGCGTGGCGGCGGTCGACGCGGGCTGGGGGCGGCGAGGCATCGAGAGGCGGAGGCGGGTTTGCTCGAAGGCGGTCATGGCGGAAGTGCGAGTTTCCCAAGTATGCCACGATCACGGGTGGGTGTCTCGTGGTCTGCCGCCGGCGGCTCCACCGGGGGTGCTGCGGGCTGGAGAGCCGACGAACGGGCGGCCATCCGGGCGGGAGCCGATTCGCCGCCGGGACAGGCGTCGAGGCCGCCTGCGGCGCGATCCCGGGGGCGGCCTCGGCGCAAAAAAGGCCGGGCG
>JAEXPG010000074.1 GCA_023447015.1 Verrucomicrobiota bacterium | reverse complement strand
CGGGGGGGGGGGGCGTCGCGCGGCGGGGGGGGGGGGGGGAGGGGGGGTGGGCCCGAAGGAGGGAGGGCCGGGGGCTCGGAACGCGCTGTTTTTGGTGGTGACGGAGGCGCGGGGAGGCATGGATCGTGCAGCGATCGATCGACCTATGCGCGTCCACTATCTGCAGCACGAACCGTTCGAGGGGCTCGGGAGTATGGAGGCGTGGTTTCGCGGCCACGGGGCCGTGATCACGGCCACCCATCTGTACCGCGGCGAGGCGCTCCCGGAGCCGGCGGACTTCGACTGGCTGGTGATCATGGGCGGCGGCATGAGCGTAAACGACGAGGCCGAGCTGCCGTGGCTGCGGCCGGAGAAGGCGCTGGTGCGGCGGGCCATCGCCGAGGACAAGCGCGTGCTGGGCGTGTGCCTTGGGGCGCAGCTGATGGCCAGCGCCCTCGGCGCGCGGGTGTACCGCAACCGGGTGAAGGAGATCGGCTGGTGGCCGCTGGCCCGCGAGCTCGGTGCGGCGGTGCATCCGTTCGAGACGGTGCTGCCGGATCGCGAGGAGGTTTTCCACTGGCACGGCGAGACGTTCGATCTGCCGGCCGGCGCGGTGCGGCTCGCGCGAAGCGAGGCCTGCCTCAACCAGGCGATGGCGATCGGCCGGCGTGCGCTTGGACTGCAGTTCCATCTCGAGACGACCGAGGCTTCCGCGCGCGAGCTCATTGCGGGCTCGGCCGGGGATCTGGCGCAACCGGGACCGTTCGTGCAGCCGGCCGAGGCGATGCTCGCGCAGCCGGAACGTTTCGCCCGGCTGAACCACCGGATGGAGACCGTGCTCGCGGCGCTGGCGGCGAGCTGAGGCGTGCGTCTGTGGCGAGGTGCCGGACTCCGCTGGAAGCGAAAACTTCGTGATGATCCGCGTGGCCGGCCGGGCGGGCGCTTTGCACTCGCTTCGCCGCGCAATCGCAGCTGTGCTGCCGGCGTTCAACCGTGTTCGCGATGTTCCGACGTTTTCTCCTCGCTACCCTCTGCACTGGATTGCCGCTGATCGCCGCCGCCGCCGATCTGACGCTGGCGGGTTCGGACCTGCTCCGACCGGCCCTGGCAAAGCCGCTCGCGGGCAAGGACGTGGGTGGCGGGCGCACGCTCCGGCTCCGCCTCGACGGCAGCCGCAGCGCGCTCGACGATCTGCGCGCCGGCCGGGCCGATTTCGCGGTGGTGGCCTTCGCCCCCGACGAGCCGCCGCCGGAGAAGGAGTTCCGACTCATCCCGCTCGCCTATCAGGTCGTGGTTTTCGCGGTGAACGACGACAACCCGGTGCGTCAGGTGACGTTCGCCCAGCTCGGCGGCATGTTCGGCGACCGGGAGCCGGTGAACCTCCGCCAATGGGGCGGATTCGGCGCGAAGGGCTCCTGGGCGGAGAAACCGATCGCCCTGAACATGGTCGTGGACATCGACTCGCTCGCGCTCGACATCTTCAAGCACACCGTGCTGAACACGCCGGCGCTCAAGAGCACGATCGTGGAGCAGGCGGATGTCGACGAGCTCGTCCGCAAGGTGCGGGTGGACGACACCTGCATCGGCATGTTTCCGCGGCTGCTGCGCGACACCACGGGCGTGCATGTGCTGCTGATCTCCCGCGACGAGAAGGACGTGCCGTTCGGCCCCACGCCGGAGAACATCAACACCGGCGACTATGCCCTGCGGCTGCCTTTCTACGTCGCCTTCAATCCGCTGCGGTCGGGCGAGGTGGCTCCGGCGGTGAACCTGCTTCTGGGCGACGCCGTCGCCGCCGAGCTGGAGAAGGCGGGGTTTGTCCCGGTGCCGGCCAAGGTCCGCGCCGCGGCCCTGCGCACGGTTGCGGGCAAGTGAGCCGGCGGGTGGCGAGGGGGAAAACGTCCGCAGGGCGGGCCGCAAGCGCGCCGCGTTCAGGTCGCCGCCGGCTCTTCTGCGATCCGCGCTCCAGCGCCGAGACTTTCGCCCGAGTGGTGGGCGATTGCTCCGTCGTCGTCGGAACCCTCAGGCGCCGGTCTGCGCCGGCGTCTCGAGGTACTTGTGCTTCACCAGGCGCCAAGCGGTCACGAAGAAGGCGGTGAGCGGAATCGCGAGCACCATACCGAGCAGGCCGTCGAGGGCGGTGCCCCAGAAGAGGATGGCGACGATGATGGCGACGGGATGCAGGCCGGTCTGCCGGCCCATGATGCGCGGGGTGAGGAACCAGCCCTCGAAAGCCTGGACGAGGGCGAACACACCGAGCACCGCCCCGACCAGCCAGAGTCCGCCCTCGGGTTGGAAGAAGGCCAGAGGCAGCGCCACCGAGAGACCGAGCATCGTGCCGAGGTAGGGGATGATGTTGAGCAGGCCCATGCCGAGACCGATCACCAGGCCGAACTTGAGGCCGGCGATGCTGAACCCGGTCGCGTAGATCGTGCCCATGATAAGGCCGATGAGCAGCTGGCCGCGGAAGAACGCCACCACGATGCTGACGAACTCCCTCACCAGGAAAACGACATCGTCGCGGATGTCGTCGCGCAGGAACGGCAGCAGGCCGCGCACCTGGCCGAAGGCATCCCCGGTGGAGCGGAGGAAGAAGAAGAGATACACGGGCACGAGCACGAGCCCCACCGCGAAACCGAAGGCGCCGCGGATCCGGCCGATCGCCGATTTCACTCCGGGGATGAGGCCGGTGAGGAGTTCGCTGGCCTGTTGCTTCGCCTGCTCGATGTACGGCTTCACCACCGGCTTCTCGAGCTGCTTGTTGATGGAGGCGTTCCACGTCGGGAAGTGGGTCTCGCCGTAGGTCTTGACCTGTTCCCATAGCGCGGGGACCGAGTGGGCGAACTCCACCGTCTGGGCGACGATCTTCGGGGTGATCGCGCCAACCACGCCGACCAGCGTGAGCACGAAGGTTCCGTAGAGGATGACGACCGCGGTCAGCCGGCCGACGCGCAGGCGGCGCTCCATCAGGCTCACGACCGGCTGGAGGATGAGGGCGACGACGCCGGCGGCGGCGAGCGGCCAGAGCACGCTCGAGAAGAAGCCGAGGGCGCGGGACAGGCCGACGACCATCAGCGCCAGCAGCAGCACGATCAGCAGCGAGGCGGCGAGCGTGAGGGCGAAGCCGACGATCTTGCGTTGGGCGGGGCCGAGCAGCGGGGCGGGTTCTGCCATGGTTGGGCGAGGGTTCGGGGCGACGCTAGGGCCGGAGGCCGAGGGGGCGAGAACGATCGGGCCCGGGTCGGAAATCGGGCGGGTTTTCGAACCCGAAAAATCCCCAAAAAACTCCTTGCATTCGGAGGCGCGACATCGATTCTCTCGCCTCTCGTTTTTTTGAAGTGGGGTCGTAGCTCAGTTGGAAGAGCGCCACAATGGCATTGTGGAGGTCAGGGG
>JAEXPG010000073.1 GCA_023447015.1 Verrucomicrobiota bacterium | reverse complement strand
GGGCCACGATCTCGTGGCCCTTCGCCGCGGCCACGTTCAGAAAATGGCTGCCGACGAACCCGGTGCTGCCGGTGACAAAGAGGCGCATGGGTCGTCTTCCTAGAACTGCGTGGAGAAATCCGCGAGCGCCGGGAAGGCCGCATCGCGGGGGGAGACCAGTGGCTGCGGCTCGGGCCAGGCGAAGCCGAAGCTGTCCCAGCGGATGCCGCGGTCGTGCTCGGGGTTGTGCTCCGTCGAGGTGCGGTAGTGCACAAGGGCCTCCTCGCTCAGCGCGAGAAAACCGTGCGCGAGACCGACGGGCACGTGCAGGACCGGTCGCGACTCCTCGCCGAGCTCCATTGACCAGCTTTGACGGTAGGTGGGACTCCCGCGGCGGAGGTCCACCACGACATCGAGGATGCGTCCGCGCAGGCAGGTGACGAGCTTGGCGTGGGCGTGCGGCGGGATCTGGAAGTGCATGCCGCGCAGCACGCCTCGGCGCGAGAGCGAGTAGAACTCCTCGCGGGTGTCGAAGGTCAGCCCGGCCGCGGCGAACGACGGAGCGTGGAACGTCTTGACGAAGAGGCCGCGGTCGTCGCTGTGCAACTTCGGCCAATACACCACCAGCCCGGGCAGGGGAGTCGTCTGGAAGCAGGGTGGTGTCGCGGCTGGTGCGTTCCGGCTCATCGGGAGCGCACGAAGGCTTTCACCGAGTCGACCACGAAGTCCAGCATCTCGCGCGAGAGGCCTGGATACGTGCCGAGGAAAAGCGCGTCGTTCATGATGCGGTCCGCCCCGCGGAGATCCCCCACCACCCGGAACGCATCCGGATCCTGGCGGCGGAGCTCGACGAAGGCCGGTTGGCGCACGAGGTTGCCGCCGAAAAGCATGCGGTTGCCGATCTTCCGCTCGTCGAGCCAGCGCGCGAGGGCGGTGCGGGTGAGCCCGGTGCCGGGACGCGCCAACAGCATGAAACCGAACCAGCTCGGATCCGAGCGGCAACCGCTGTCGTCCCACGCGAACCCGGCGGGACTCCAGGCGGTGGCGTGGGTGGGCAGCGTGAAATCGAAGAACTCCTCGCAGCCGGCGAGACCGGCGCGGAGGTATTCCCAGTTGGCGCGGCGCGCGCGGCCAAAATCGTCGAAGCGTTCGAGCTGGCGGCGCCCGATGGCGGCTTGGATGTCGAGCGGCTTCAAGTTATAGCCGAGATGGCTGTAGATGTACTTGTGGTCGTAGCCGGCCGGGAGCTCGCCGAGAGTCCAACCGAAGCGGCGTTCGCACGTGTTGTCCTTGCCGCTCGGACACCAGCAGTCGCGACCCCAGTCGCGGAAGCTTTCGGCGTAGGTCTTGAGGGGCGGGCGGCGGACGATGTTGACCGCGCCGCCTTCGCCTAGGGTCAGATGATGCGGCGGGTAGAAGGATTGGGTGGAAAGGTCGCCCCAAGCGCCGGTGGGCAGCGTGAGCAAATCGGTTCCGGGCGTGCGGTTGGCGGCGGCCTGCGCGGGGAGGAGGCCCAGTTGGTTCGGCTGCGAGGCGGGGACCGAGTAGAAGCTGCCGAGCGAGTCGCAGTTGTCCTCGATCAGCCAGAGCCGGTGACGCGCGCAGAATTCACAGACCCGGCGCAGGTCGAACGGATTGCCGAGGGTGTGCGCCATCATGACGGCCTTGGTGCGGCCGGGCCGGAAGGCTTCCTCGAGCTGCGAACAGTCGGGATTGCCAGTCACCGGGTCGTTGTCGATGAAGACCGGGATGGCACCGACTTGGAGGATGGGGGCGACCGTCGTCGGGAAGCCGGCGGCGCAGGTGATCACTTCGTCTCCGCGGCAGACGCGCTGTTCTTTGGGCAACTTGTGCGAGGTCAGGGCCGAGAGAGCGACGAGGTTGGCCGACGAGCCCGAGTTGACCAGCAACGAGTGCTTCACCCCGAGGAGGGTGGCCAGCGAGCGTTCGAAGGCCTCGCCCTCCGGTCCGAGGGTCAGCCAGAAGTCGAGCGTGGCGCCCACGGCGGCCTCCACTTCCTCGGGACCGAAGACGCGACCGGCGTAGGGCACCACGGTTTCACCCGGCCGGAACGCCGGCCGGCCGGTGGCGGTGCCGGGCCGGTTGGCCGAGTGCACGAGATTGGAGTACTCGCGGGTCAGGCGCAGGATCTCACTGCGCAGTGCCGCGGGGTTTGGTTGGTCTAGCGAGCCCATGGAACGTCGAACGTGGCGGCAGCTTCGAATGCTGCGATCTGGTCGCGCAACACCGTTTGGGCGGCGAGCGCAGTGGAGGCGGCCGCGAGGCCGGTGTAGCCCGTGACGGTGACCGACACGGTTTGATCGAAGGGCCAGACCGGCTTCCAGCCGAGCAGGTGGCGCGCCTTGTCAATGGAGAGATGCAACAGGCCGGCTTCGTGCGGCGCGTTCGGGGCGGGCTGCTCGACGCTGCGCCCGCCACCGGGCCAAGCGGCGGCGATCGCGGACACGAGGTCTCGCACCGGGCGGTTGGCGTCGGCCTCCGGGCCGAAATTGAAAGCCGTGCAAAGGCGATGGAGGGCCGTCGTGTCGCGCCGCGTTTGCGCGTTCCGCAGTGCCGTGGCGAGCAGAAGGTAGCCGCAGAGCGGCTCGAGGACGTGTTGCCAGGGACGGGTGGCACCCGGGTTGCGCATGACCACGGGGAGATGGGCGGCCATGCTCCGCACGCAATCGGGCACGATCCGGTCCACGGCCCAGTCGCCGCCACCGATCACATTGCCGGCGCGTGCCGAGGCGAGAGCGACCCGGCCATCGGCGAAGAAGGAGCGGCGGTAGGAGGCCACCACCAGCTCGGTGGCCGCTTTGCTGGCGCTGTACGGATCGTAACCACCCAATGGATCCTCTTCCCGGTAGCCGTGCAACCACTCGCGATTCTCATACACCTTGTCGGTGGTCACGGCCACCACGGTGCATTCGTGGCCGGAGCGGCGAACTGCGTCCAGCAGATGGGCGGTGCCGATCGCGTTTGTCGCGAAGGTCTCCACGGGGATCTCGTAGGAGCGGCGGACCAGCGGTTGGGCGGCGAGGTGGAGCACCAGCTCCGGCTTGATGGTCGCGACCGCCTGGGCCAACGCCGTGGCGTCACGGATATCGCCTTCCCGATGTTCCATCCGAGCGGCCAAGCCGGCCCGGACAAACAGCGTGTCGGAGGATTCCGGTGGCAGGGCGAAACCGTGGACGCGCGCCCCGAGAGCGAGCAGCCATTCGCAGAGCCACGATCCCTTGAAACCGGTGTGTCCGGTGACGAGGACCGAGTGGCCCGCGAAGGCCGGGCGCAGGATGGTCACCAGATTTTCCATGGCGCTTTTCCGGAGGCCCAAAGCTGTTCGAGCTGCGCCTTCTCGCGCAGAGTGTCCATCGGCTGCCAGAAACCGCGGTGGCGGTAGGCCGCCAGTTGCCCATCGTGGGCGAGCGACTCCATCGGGGCGCGCTCCCAGATCGCGTCGTCGCCGCTGATCCGATCGATCACCCCGGGTTCGAGTACAAAGAAGCCGCCGTTGATCCAAGCACCGTCGCCGTGCGGCTTCTCGCAGAAGCGCTCGACCTGCTCGCGGTCGTTGATCTCCAAGGCACCGTAGCGACCGGGAGGTTGCACCGCGGTGACGGTCGCGAGGCGGCCGTGCTCCCGATGGAAGGCGAGCTCGGCCCGAATATCCACGTTTCCGACACCGTCGCCGTAGGTGAAGCAGAAGGGCGAGTCCCCCAGATATTCGCGCACCCGGCGCAGGCGGCCGCCGGTCTGGGTCTGTTCGCCGGTGTCGACGATGGTCACCCGCCACGGCTCCGCGTTGTGGTGATGCACCTCCATCCGGTTGGAGTTCATGTCGAAGGTGACATCCGACATGTGGAGGAAGTAGTTCGCGAAGTACTCCTTGATCACGTAGCCCTTGTATCCGACGCAGATTACGAAATCGTGGATGCCATGGGCCGAATAGATCTTCATGACGTGCCACAGGATTGGCCGGCCTCCGATCTCGACCATGGGCTTGGGCTTGAGGTGGGTTTCCTCGGAGATTCGTGTGCCGAGGCCGCCGGCGAGGATTACAGCTTTCATCACGCGTTCAGGGAATGACGGAATAGTCGTCCGGACTAAAGAGCGAACGCGGTGCTTCGGCCTTCAAGTCAATGCGCTGGAAGCGGAACATCAGGCGGAAGACGTTGAGCACGTAGTGAAGCCGCTCGTCGCCGTCGAATGCCTTGAGGTTCTTGTAGCGTTTGAAAATGGGAAGGCCCACGACCTTGGCGGACAGGCGACTCGCTGCATAAAGCAGGTGGCCGTCGATATGCGGTGTCTCGGTGATGAGTTGGAACGGTACCCGGCGCAAATACCGGGTGCTATACATGTTGAATCCTGTGTGCCACTCCTTCCGGAAGATTCGCGTGACCAGACTTTCAAGTATGCTCAGCAGCCGGATGATGGTGAAGGTCAGCCACGGCGTCTCTTCCTGTGTCGGGTAGCGGGTCTTGGACCGATAGCCGTAGACGAGGTCGAAGCCCTTCTGGGCCAGCGGAAGGAACTGGTCGCAGAGCTCCGGCGGATACTGTCCGTCGCCGTGCAACATGATAACGGTCTCGACGGCGGGGTTGGCGAGCGCGATCTGGTAGGCGAGTTTCTGCGATCCCGAGTAGCCTAAGTTACGCCGGGTCCGAATGATCTGCACCGGAAGAGTCGCCGGCACGTCCCGCAACTGGAGGCTGACCACCGGGCCGGTGTCGTCGTCGCTACAGTTGTCGACGAGCAGTACCTCCGCGACCTGGTCGAAGGCTCGTGGGATCTGGCGGATTACTTGCGCGGCCGACCCGGCGCAATTGTAGCAAGGGACGTAGATGAGTACGGGTTTGGTGAAGGTCGGGAGAGTCGTCATCGTGGTGCGCCGCCGAAATCGAAGGAAAAGACCCGGATTTCGTAGAATCCAGCCCCAAATACGGCGCGTTGCGTGAAGCGCTCGTCCTTGAACGGGTTGACATGCTTTCCTGGGTCTTTCCTCTCGAAATCGGCCCAAAAGAATTCGATGTCGGCGGGGGAGATGGCGATGAGCCCTCGCTTGCCGGCCAGCGGTGTTGCGTTGAGCCACCAGACAGTCGCTTCCCGGTTCCAACGAACCGAGGCTGGGACCGGTACGCCGCGATTCTCGATCCACTTGAAGAGGCAGTCGCGGTTCATTGCATAGTAAGAGACGAACAATGCATCCAACGGTTTGGCCTCTTGCAGCAGCCAGCCGTTCAGGTCGGAGATGAATTCTGTCCGGGCCTTCGAGATCCGGTAGTATTCGTCGGCCTTGGGCAACCGAGGGCGAATACCGAGGATCCCAAGCGTCGCTGCGAGCGCCAATGCGCCCCATGAGAGCCAACGGTCGGAACCGCGTTGTTGGACGTACTCCCACGCGAGACCGGCCGGGTAGAGTGCCACTGCACAAAGGAAGGGGAGCCACGGCATGACGTGGTGCGGCCACAGTTTCATGCTTGGCGAATGGGCGAGGAAGCAAACCGCCGCGGTGGCGAGGACCGGCCACCAGGCGCGCCGCGCCACCAAGAATGCGGCCACGACACCCACGGCGAAGAGCCCCTTGACCCAGATCTCCGGCAACGCGGTATCGAAATAGTAGGAAGTCACCGCCCACCAGCCGCCGAAGAAACCCTTGGCCTGCAGCGCCGGATCAGTCCAGGAGGCGTAGAACTCGATGCTACGCAATTGGTGGAACCCTTGCCAAAGAAACGCCGGGTGACTTGCGAGGAAGCCGAGCGCAAACGCTACCAGAAAACCGCACAACCATGGATGGAAGACGATCTCGCCAAGAAGACGGGGCCGTTGCAGACGCCCGATCGTGAGCAGTCCGGCCGATGTCCCCGCGAGGAGAATCCAGAGTTTGGACATTGTCTTGGCCGCACCGGCGACCTCCGGAGGCGCGAGCAGTTCGGGTGTTGGTGCCGCTCCCGGGGCAGTGGCCGTAATGAGCATCGCATTCGAAAGGCAGCTGGGGCCGCAGATCCCAACGCGCACCAATAACGTATAGACCCCGCCGACCACGAATGCCGCCAACAGAATCTTCCATGCCACGACCGAGACTCGTCGGGTGTTCGCTGCAATTCGATCCCCCGACGCCAAAAAATGGGCCAGCAAGAGCGGCAACCCAACCGCAGCAAAATGGAAGCGCGCCGCCATCGCCATGCCGCAAAATGCTCCGGCCCACAGATAGCTCCGCCCCCGGCGTTCGATCGGGGCGCGCTGGACCAGCAGCCACGCGCCGAGGCACAGGCACAACCCGAGTGATTCGGACCGCACGAAGTGGCTATATTGCGCGTAGATGGGGAGCGTGACCGTGAATAACGCGGCACCAGCGGCGGCGACGGCATTGCCAGCGCGGCGCAAAGTAGCATACGCCAGTAGGGGCACGATCGCCGCGAGCACCATCGTCTCCAGCCTCATCAATGTGAAAACACCTTGGATCTCGCCGAAGGCGTATTCGTAGGGAGTGCCGTAGGCGGTGAGGGCGGTGAGCCGAAGAAAACCCCAGATACCTGTGATTAGCGCGGAGGTGAGCATCATCAGCGGGGTGCCGGGGATGTCGTAGTAGGTCTGGTTGAAATCGCCGTGGAGGAAACGTGCAACCTCCGAGAAATAGAACACTTCGTCGGTGTTGAACCACCACGGCACGTATAATGCGGGCCAGATCTGCCATGTTTGGTAGGCCGTAACGACGGCGACCAGTGCGAAGAGCATCCAGCGCTGCACGGGAGGGGTGTCAGGCGTGGGCGGTTTGCGCAGGCGGGAGAGCCAAGTGGTGGAACTCACGGTGACGGAGTGGCGGAGGGAGTGGGGGCAATTTCAAGGATGGCCGACGGCGGTGGCACATCGATGAGCGTGACGTCGGCGTGGCCAAGTCGAGCGCGGTATCCATCGGTGAAGGAATTGCTAGTCAGGACCACGAGGTCGAAGGCAGTGGTTGGGATGTCTTTTTTAGCTGCGTGCTCGGCCCAATCCTCGAAATGGAAGGCTGCCGGATAGTCAGCGGAGCCGCGGAGCGGACCACATTCAAAAAGATAGCGGACTGTTGGAGCGGCGTGAACACCGACGAAGAACCGACAAGCCGCCAACCCTCGTTTGTTGCGAAGTTCCAATAGCTGGGTTGCGATTGTTTCGTACCGCGGGCGCTGAAAAAGGAACGATTGCCGAATCGGCCACCATCCCATTCCGGCGACCAGCGCGATGGTTGCACATGTGATCAGGCGTTCGTGCTTGGGTCCTGGGCCCCGATCGCGACGCGATCCGACCAATACAGGCACACATCCCAGAATGGCGGCGCCCGATACCGCATAAAGCGCGTGATAGCCGATCGACCACCGGGTGTGGATCTTCCACGGTAGTAGCCCCGCCGCGGAGGCTAGGATCTGTGCCGACAGTGCTGCACCGATGAACAGAAAGACGGGCCAGCACCATGGAGCCGTGATCCGCGCTCGCGGCCACACCACTACTGCCCCGAGCGCGAGGAGGCTGGCGGGAACGAGGATTCCGGGCCAGCGCAGCAGGTTGTCCCTGAAGATAGCCGCCACCTCAGCGGTCGTCTTTTCCCGGAGCAGGAAGGGCACGACGTAAGGCGGGGGCGCAAACTTGTCGGTGGCTTGGAAGCGAACGAACAGCCAGTAGGCCGCCGCCAAGCCGATTAGGGTGGGGGCCGCCATGATCGCCAGATTACCGACACGTCGCCAAGAGATCGGGGCTGAAAGGGCAACAGCGCCGAAGGCAGCGAAGGCCATGGGGAAGGCACTGTAGCGCGAGGTCATGCACGCGACGCCCAGCGCCGCGCCCCAGCGAAGGAACGAGCCACGCTGCGTTGCCACGGACAGGTGAATACAGGCAAGGACGGCCAGCAGCACGGCCAGCACTTCGAACGAATAGGCGCGTACCTCAGTCGCATAGTGGAGAAACTGCAGATCACCGGCCAACAGCCCGGCAGGCAGCAGAGCCCATGCGGGCGCCAAACCGGCACGGCGGCCGAAAAACCAGAGCACGATCAAAGAAGCACACCCCGCGAGCCAAGAAGGCAGGCGGAGTGCAAACGGAGTGGTACCGATCGTCTTGACGACGGCACGGATCAGGAGGGTGTAGCCGCCCGGGTCGGAGTTGAACCGCCTGCCCGCCTGCAGAAACCCCTCCAGCGAGCCGTCAGGTGACAGGGGCTTTGAGAAGTGGTTCTGCCCTTGGGATAGCCAGAACTGGCCGGATTCGTCGAACCAGAGGTTGGGGTCGCGCAGTTCCTTCCAGCCGAGCACGAGGATCGCGAGCGCGAGGCAAGCGACACCTGCGCCGAAGGCGAGTCTACAGCAGTTTCGGCCCCATAATGGCTGGTGCGAAGAAGCAGTGGTGCATGCGTCGGACATGGTTGGGTCGATCGATCAAGCGGGAGGCGGGGCGGGTGGAGTGTTGGGAACGCGGGCTCAGCGGGTCCAGAAAACATTCTGGGAATAGGGGCGCCCGTAGTCCCGGTAGTTCGTCTTCAGGATGGCGCCCCACGAGGAGTCAAAGGCCTTCTCCGACATGAAAAATGTGTCAGCATCCCGTTCCGACTCCTCTGGGGATTCGAAGCGGGTTCGCACCGGAGTCGTGCGGTAGAAATGGGGAATCAAGCCGTTGATCCACGTTTTTCCGTTTGGCCGCCAGATGCAGTCGAACAAGTGGAAAGAGGGGCAGCCCGGCTTCAGGATCCGATTGATGTCCTTGACGATACCCTCGCGAATCGCGGGGTCTTCCGGCGTGTGCTCGAGCGCCGAGATGGAGAATACGAAATCGAAGTACTGGTCAGGCAACTCGGGATTCCCGGTGCCAAGATAGTCGTAGACGATCCGATAGTGGGGCGATGTGAAGCGGACGGGGCCGTTGCCGAGGCCTTCGCACTTGTCGACGTTCCAGCACTCATAGTCCTTTGAGAAAAATTTGAGGACACGGCTGTCTCCGCCGCCAACATCGAGGATGCGCGATCCCTTCGGAACGTTGGCGACGATGAAGCAGTACATCAGGTAGTCTTGATACACCTTGAGGTCGCAGATCACCGGATCGGGATCCCCGACATTGTACGACTGAAAGGGGAGACCCTTGAAGAGTTCGAAGTGGCCGAGCTTGGAGACCGAAAAATCGGCGATGTTCTCGGGGCAGGGTAGACGGTTGGTCGCAGAATTCATGATTGCGAAGAAATCGAATGGGCAGGTTGGGAGAGGGTGAGGGCGCGGGTCGCGGCGAGGAGTTGGCGTCTTTTTTCGCGCACGTCGCGTTCGAGTTCGCGGATGTAGCGATCTTTGCGGCCGAGTTCGGCCCGTGTTTCTCCCAGTTTACGCTCGGGGGAGAGGACCTGCTCGATCCACCAAGTCTGTGACAGGTGCTCGAGAAAACGGGAGTAGAAGATGAAGCCGTCCACCCCAGCATCGGCTGCAACGGCCGGAGAGTCGGTATAGGGGGGCGGCACACCGCGAACATCCTGTTCGGCGAGTACGCCGCTGAAGTTCGTGTGGGTGGCATCAGGGCCGTAGCCGAGATTCGAAATCAGGTTGTGGCGAGGCACGACATGAAGCCCCCGCGCCTTCCAGCAGCTGAACAGCAGCTGGAAATCCCAGGTATCGATTAGTCCGGTCCGCATGGCACGGAACACTTCCTGCCAGTATCCGGACTCGATCGGCAGGGGGCAGGTTGTTTGGATGATCCTCTGCCAGTCGCCTTCAGCGATCGACGAGAGGGCGAAGTCGTAGGCTTGCCAGGTGCGCCTCCAAGTCGCCCAGCCCCAGATCTGCACGTACTTGGAAAAGTAGTGAGTGGTCTGGCAATCGAAGGTTTGGGGCAGGAAATGGTCGCCGGAGACGGTCAGGACTCGGGGATCGTTCCGGTAGCGGGTCAGCATTGCTGAGCAGAACGGAAAGAAATCGGGGTGGGGCAAGCAGTCGTCCTCGAGGATGATACCTTCCTCGACGTGCTCGAAGAACCATGTGATCGCCTCGCTGACCGCTCGCCCGCAGCCGCGGTTGTCGTCACGAAACAGCGTGGTGACCGTGCACGGCCAGTCGACTGCAGTCGCGATCTGGCGGGTTTTCTCACATAGAGCGGCTTCGCCTTCTCGATCAGTACGAGGTCCGTCGGCGGCGACATAGAGTCTCGTGGGACGTGCCTCGCGGATGGTTGCGAACACCCTCGCCGTGACCTCGGGGCGGTTGAAGATGAGGAAGAGGATGGGCGTGTTGACCACCGGCATTGGTGACGGGAAGGCTCGCAAGAGGGTTGTTGTGACGGCAAGAGCGGAAAACCGGATTTCACACGGACGCGCACCAACCTGCCATCAGCGCGAAAGGCCGACCGAACTCGGCGTAGGATTTGCCGACCGATGCACGCCAATGGTGATTGTAAGCGTGCTCGCTCATAAAGAAGGGGTGCTCGGCGCAGAGAAATGCATCCATTCCTGGCCAAGTTGATGGGCTGCAGAACCGGTGCACGAGATAATTGTAGGTCGGACTGGCCCAGAAGAAGGAGGGGTGGAGTACCGCGGAAAACCAGTGGGCATTGATGCCGCCGGGGCGGATGCAGGCTGCGAGAAACAACGACAGACCCTCGTGGGCGTGGTAGCTGTCGGGCAGGTTTGCCGGCCAGCCCGTGCTGATGATGACATCGAACCGGCGGATGTCCGGTTTTGGTTGGGCTGCAGCGGTGAGACATTCGAGATGGGCGGGATCACCGGAGAATCCGGCGGCCTGCCAACGGGCGAGGTCCTTGATCCGCCATAGCTTCGCCTCGCCGCACGCAGCGCTCAGCTCCGGGGATGGTTGTTCCCCGAGGAAGAGCACGTCCCTCAGCGGATGGCGGGTGCTTGCGAGGAGGTGGGCGGCGACGCGATTGATGTACTGCGTGAGTTCGAGATCGCCGGCACTCTGGTTGTTGAGCGATGGGATAGCGGTGAAGTGCTGCAGCTGCGAGACGGCGAGATCCTCGAGGAATCGTTGGCTCGTGCTGTCGTGGCTGGTCTGCGGGCTCTGTGTGGGCAGGTGCGGCTCGCAAGCCTGCGGATTGCCGAACGCTTCGGTGAAGCGCGCCGGTTTTGGTCTCCCTTGATCCAGTGATTCCCATAGCCATCGGCCGGACGAAGGCATGATCATCGAGGGCGCGGCTTCGTGGATGCGGCGAACGAATGGCTGGCGCTGGATCGGATCGCCCAAGATGGCCGCACAGCGGGCAAGATCCTCCGGTGTGTGTAGGGCGCAGAGGCCGCTGCCCAGTTGTCGTATGAAGCGTCCGGCGGCGGTCTCCGGACTGCCAAGGAGTAGCACCGGGGTGCTCGTGCGCGCATGCAGGAACACGAGCCGTGAGGGCAGGCTGAGTCGGGAGAACGCCGGGTTGTCGTCGTCGTCGTCGAGACTGCCGGACGGCACGAGGACGAACGGGTAGGATGCGAGGGCGGCGACCAGGTCCTCTTCCGGAAGGAACCCCATCGGCTCGATGCCATCGGCCTCCCATTCTTCCACGGTGCTCGAAAGCCATGGAGCCTTTGGACCATTGCCGTACCAGTGGACCTTCAGCTGGGAACTCCGGACCAGGTGTCGGAGGGCGGAGAAGCGTCGGTCGGTCCAAACATTGCCCAGCATGGCGCAGGTCAGTGGCATACCTGTTTCGGGCTGCCAGTAGTTTGGGAGGAAACCGTCGGCGGGCTCAGCCAGCGGGGGCAGCAGGTGAACCTCATGACCGAACTTTGCCCGGTAGGTGGCGCACATTTCCGGCGAGATCGCCAAGCGGAGATCTGAGATTCCCAGCAGGTCTCGCACGCGGCGATCCGGCACATGCGGGGCGAAGACGTTCTGGTCGTCCATCAGGTACGTGCAGAGCGGCGCTCCGGTGAGCCGTTTCGCGATCGTGGCGTGTACGAACTCCTCGCGGTAGTAGGGGACGACAAGGATTCTGCGGATCTGGTAGAGCGCGAGGATCGCCCGCAAGTGCTGCTCGGTTTCCTCGTCGGTAATGAACCTGGAGCAAAGCTCATGGTGCGCTGCGCCGAACGGCTCATGGCCTCCGTGTTGGGAGGTCGTTCGCAGGCAGACGAAGTCTTCCCCTCGGCCGAACATCCGCTGGAGAAGGATGCCGACTCCGTGATGGTCGTTGGTCTCGATAGCCGTGATCAACAGATCGCGGATGGGCTTCGGCTCGATCGACATACTCCTGGTTACGATTTGGTGGAGGGCTCCTGGCTCCGTTCTGCCTCAAGGATTTTGATATACCGGAGCTGTTCGTCCATGACCTTCAGGTAATGGGCAGTTTCTCCGGTGAGCAGCGTCTCGCGGGCGGCGAGGCGATCGCGCTCCTTATCCAGAACTGCGATGTGGTCGGTTTGGGTCTTGGCCGTAGCGGAAAGGTGGGCGATGTCACCGGAGTATTGCGTCACTAGGGCGGCGAGGCGGTCGCGCTCCTTTTCTAGAACTGCGATGTGGTCGGTTTGGGTCTTGGCCGTTGAGGAAAGGTGGGCGATGTCACCGGAGTATTGCGCCACTAGGGCGGCCAGGCGGTCGCGCTCTTTTTCGAGGACGGCGATGAGGGTGGTTTGAGTCTTCGCTGTGGAGGATAGATGGGCGATGTCACCGGAGTATTGCTCAACCAACGAGGATAGACGTTGGCATTCGTCTTGGTTGGCGGCCATGGCTGCGCGCTGTTCAGCAACGACTGACTCAAGGCGGGCGACCTCTTTGGCCCCATCGGTGCGGGTGAACAGCGACGACTCAAACTCGCCGACCTTGCGGCGCAACAGCTCGCGGTGATGCTCTAGAAAGTAAGGATCGGAAAGAAGGAGCTTATAGCGGACAATCAGTTCTACAACTCGCGACGCCTCGGTTGTCCCACTCCAGGCTCCACCAGAGTGAACGCGATAAGCCGCCCAGTTACGGTTGATGAAGCCGAGCGAGCCGTGGCAAGTGAGGAGAATATCGAGCATCAGGTCGTTGGGCCGCCGAAGATACCACTGGGGCAGCGGTGCGAGATAAGCTGAACGGCGGAAAACAAGAGAACATGTGGGCTCGCGACTTAGGACTGAGCCGATGACATCGGCTTGGGTAAACTTCTCCTGTGTCGAATGGAAGTAACTAGAGGCGAGCGTCTTGCCCTCCTCATCTACGAGAACTGCGTCGTGGCAGCAGGCGACACAATCGGGATTTGCTCGGAGGTAGGCGACTTGGGTCTGCAGTTTCTGGGGAGCAGTCCAGAAGTCGTCACCTTCACATAGCGCGATAAACTCCCCCTTCGCCCAATCGGCGAACATCGGCATGATGCTGCGGCCATGCTGGTACTGGTTCTCGGTGCGGAGGACTGCCTGGATGCGGCTCGGATATCGTGCGACAAAATCGCGAACGATCGAGGCGGTGCTATCGGTCGACGCGTCGTCGTGGACGAGAATCTCGATGGGGAAATCCGTCTGCTGCATCAAGAACCCATTGAGCGTTTGTGCGATGAAGCGCTCATGGTTGTACGTGATGCAGCAGATGCTCACAACCGGCGACGATGGCGTTGTGTTGGGCGATTGCATGGGTTGAGGGATCAAATCTTGTCTCGCGCGGTTTGGCAGCATCACAGCGGCCGTTGTGCGCGAGGCAAGTCCTCAGCGAAGAGGCCGCACGCCCCGGCCTGCGGATTGGTTTTTATGCTCGGCGGCGAGCATCGATTGCCGCATCAAAGACCCCCATGAAGGGCAAGGTGTTCTGTATAGGGAGAGGGAAGACCGGCACGACCTCGCTTGAGCGGGCATTGTCGGAATTGGGCTATCGGATGGGCGATCAGGCCAGTGGCGAATTTCTGCTGCGTGATTGGGCGAGGCGCGATTTCCGACGAATCGTCGAATTGGCCAGCACGGCGGAAGCCTTTCAGGATATACCTTTCAGCCTGCCCTACACCTACCAGACGCTGGATCAGGAGTTCCCCGGAGCCCGATTTGTGCTGTCCGTTAGAGGGAGTGCGGACGAATGGTATGAGTCCATGGTTCGTTTCCATACTCAGATCGTCGGCACGGGACGGCGGCCGACGGCGGCCGACCTGAAGGTGTTCGGCTATCGTTATCCGGGATGGCTTTGGGAGGCGCATCATTTCATCTACGACATTTGCGAGGGGCAGGAATACGACCGGGACATCTACCTGGCGCAGTACGAGCGTCACAACGAAGATGTTCGGCGCTATTTCCGATACCGTCCGGAGGCTTTGCTTGAACTGGATCTTTCCGAACCTGATGCGATGAGCCGGCTCTGTGGTTTTCTTGGCGTGGAGGATTGCGGAGGGTCGATGCCGCACCTCAACCGCTCGCGGTGAATCGTGTCTTGGGGGATGGACCGACGGATTGCCGGGGGCGAGGGCAGATCGGTGGATCCGCATCCGGCCCTGATGTTGGTGGAGATTTCTAGTGCCTGCCCTCGGAACATGCGCTCCGAAGTATGCTGCCAATAATCCGAATACTGTCTGGGCTCACGGATTGCCCCGTGGGCAGCACAAGAACGCGCTCGGCGAGTTGTTCCGTTGCGGGCAGATGCGCCCCGGCCCCCGGTTGCTCGGTGAGATAGGGTTCCATGCGATGACAGCCAGGCCAGAAGTAGCGACGGGCGAGAACATTCTCGGCGCGGAGAATCGCGAGCAGTTCGTCGCGCGTGCGCCCGGCGGCGTGAGCGTCGACCTCCACGACCACGTATTGGAAATTTCGGCGCTCGTCGGGCGGCTGGGCGATCAGGGTGATTCCCGGCAGTTGTGCGAACTCCATCCGGTAGGCTTCGAAGTTGCGGCGGTTGATGGCGATGAGGTCGTCCAGAATCTCGAGCGACGACAGGCCCATCGCAGCGCATACTTCCGGCATCTTTCCGTTGATGCCGAGGCTGTCGACGTGGTCGTAGCCGGTGAACCCGAAGTTGCGCGCGAGGCGGAGGCGATTGGCGAGTGCGTCGTTGTTCGTCACGATGGCACCGCCTTCGAAGCAGTTGACGAACTTCGTCGCATGGAAGCTGAGTACCTCGCAGGCGCCGAAGCTGCCGATCATCCGGCCTTCGTGCGAACAGGCGAACGCGTGGGCGGCGTCGTACACGACCGGCAGGCGGTGCGCGGCGGACCCCGCGGCCCGCGCGGTGGTGTCGCAGGGGCGGCCCCAGAGGTGGACCCCCACGATGGCGGAGGTTTTCGGGGTGATCAGGCGTTCGATCGCGCGAGGGTCGATGTTGTGGGTCGCTGGATCGATGTCGGCGAAAACCGGAGTCAATCCGAGCCAACGAAAGGCGTGGGCGGTCGCGACAAATGTGAAGGAGGGCACGATCACCTCGCCCGTGAGATCCAATGCGCGTCCGACGATCTCGATGGCAACCGTTGCATTGCAGACGGCGACACAATGGCGGACGCCGAGCATCGCGGCGACCCGGGCCTCGAACTCCTGGAGAATCGGGCCGCCGTTGCTGAAGATACGCCGGTCCAGCATCGCCCCGATGCGGGCGAGCAAGGCGTCCCGGTTGCCGAGGTTGGGCCGTCCGACGTGGAGCGGTTCTGGAAAACGCGGCGAGGTCATCGGGCGAATCAGCGATTCGGAGGGAGTGGGTTGCACGACCGTTCCAGCAGGATGCTGGTGGTTTGTCGTCGATCAGTGAAGCAAGGGAGGGGAACCAGCACAAAGCCGAACTTGGCGTACAAGCGTTGGGCGTCGCGGTTGGTCGCGGCCACTTCGAGCCGAATGGACTGCATGCCACGCTCACCGGCGACTGTGATCACCCGCTGGAGTAGGCAGGTGCCGAGATGCGTTCCTTTTCGCTCGGGTATGATCGCGAGCATCGTGAGGAATGCGCAGCGTCCGCTCCAATCATTCGCGTACAGTGCTGCAAGACCGAGATCGTTGGCGTCTTGGACTGCGAAGACCAGCTCTGCGAGGTTTGAGATCTTGACTGCGTATGTGGCCAGATCCAGCCGCTGGTCCAGCGGCGGGCTGAACCCGGGCGCCGAGCGCAACAGGACCGCAAGAATGCGGTCGGCCGAGACGGTTCCTGGTGGGTATTGTTCGATCTGGATGTCCGACATGTTCCGGGGCATGATCAGGGCACGCTGCGACCGGATCGTATGATGGCCGAGACAAGGTCGGGGGCGTTGAACATGAGCGCGTCGACAACTGACAAATGGGAGATGAAGCCGGCGCCGAACTGCTGGTAGGGCTCGATGAGTGGGTTCAGAAAGCGAAGGGTGATTCCGTGTGGTGCGAACCGTTCCTGATGATAGAGGTCGCGTCCGCCGGGCGGGTTGACGTACTCGGTGGCTCCAATCGCTTGGCAGATCGCGATCACACGGTCCTCGGCGCGGAGTGCTGGATCGATCGCGAGCGAGGAGGACACGATGACCGGGGTGGTGATCCCGAGGTGGGCAGCCGTAAGTCGGAGGGAGTGGAGCAGATACCGAAAAAGGTTTCGGTCCGGGTGGCGCAGACACTCGCGAAGGAGTACCAACGTTTCAGCGAAGAATGGGGCAGTGGCGTAGGCCGCTTCGAACCGGCGGAGAATTCGTTCCGCTTGATGGGGGAAGTCGTCGGCCAGTTCGCGTTGTGCGATGTCGAGCGCGGAGGAGGCGTGCTTCAAAGGCAAAGTGAAGAGCGCGGGTTGGCCGTTCACGAGTATGCGGTTACGGTTGATCCAGCCTTTTTTGGTATACTGGATGTTGTCGTAGACGACAAAGACATCGGCCAGCTGCATCAGCTGGAAATAGCCGAGATAAGGCAGGAAATAGGGCTGCATGATCGCGGCTCTCATGCGGTGGTGGTACTGGCCGACGGGGCGGCGAGGAGCGGGGGCAGAAGGTCGAAGTTGCGTCGTGCGAGCGCGCGTACCAGTGGCATCCGCTCTCCAAGCCGGCGGCGGAGCGTTCCTCGTTCCGCCCAACAACTTCGGATCTTGGTGACGATGTCACCGTCGGCACGGGGATCGGCAACGCAGTCTTCCACCCCGGCGACACGGGCGAAACCGCGCAGTTTGTGGGCCCTCGGCTCGTGGCCGTAATCAACGATCACCGTCGGGACCTGCTGCGAGAGGGCTGCTACTGCAGCGTGGACCCGTCCGGAGACCAGAAAGTCGAGTGAGCCGAGGATGGCATGCATTTCCGCGGCCGGATGGACCGAGTCGAGGGTGAAGACCGGCCCGGTCGTGCGTCTCCGCTGACGAACTTCGGACAGGAGTTGCTGGGCGATCGGGTAATCTCGCCCGTGGATCAGGCGGAACCTCGCGGGGGGCGGCGGAAACCCATTTGCGTGGGAAATGAGGCAGACCGCGGCGCCGAGTTCGTTGGCGAGGCATTCGACTCCTTCGACAAAGGGCCGGAACTCGTCGCCGGTACGCGGCCAGCGGTCGAACGGGCCGCGGAGGAAGTTCCAACCACACAACACAAAACCGACGACCGGCCGGCCCGCAGCCGAATCGCGCATGCCTCGAACTATCGGCGCGACTGCTGGGGCGGCGAGCGTGGAGTCGAACAGGAATGCCGGACAGGCGAGTGCCGGAATGTGGGTGGTGTCACAACCGCAATTGCGGAGAAGCTCGAGGCTGAGTTCTTCGCGGGTGGTTACCAAGAAGCAACCGGCGAGGACCTCACCGGCGAGTGCGCGCGTGCGGGGATCACCGAAGGGCCCCGGCGAGCCGGCGATGAGTGCCGTCGGCTTGCCGAGAATCTGTGCGGTTCGGAGCTTGCAGAGGCCGACCTCAAACCGGTCAGGACCGAGAAGGTCGGCGTTGTCCCCGAAAATATCGCCGCTGAAGTCGACCACGATGTCCGAGTGGATCACCTCAGCGAGGTAGGGAGTTATGTCAGCCGGGGGGGGGCTTGATATTGCCCACGCTTTGGCCACGGCTAGCTCGGCTTGTGCGGTGGCGAGGTCGCGGCCGTTCCATCCGTAGTAGAGGTCCATCGGCAGGGAGGTAATCCTCTCGCGCTGGCAGAATTCGTCGGAGAACTGGAAGGTAGTGTTGATTTTTGCCCCGGGGAAGACTCGGTGCAGTTCCCGCACGAGCGGTTCGGCGATGTAGTAGTTGCCGATGTTGCCGAACTCCATCCTTCCCAAGTGAAGGGTGCACTGCCCTGTGAGCAGGATGCGCGGGCTTGATGGGACGCCGCGGCTCATGGCGAAACAGGTGTCTCGCCCGCACCTTGGGATGCTTGGCAAGCTTCGACTGCGCCTAGTATGGTCAGCATCGCATCTTGCTGTACTGGCCCATAGATGCCGAGGTTGAACTGCGGTGCTATCTCAATGTAGGCCGCGTGCCCCACGAGATCGGATGCTTCGGAGCGGGTGAAGTCGTAGGCGCCTGTTTCGAAGCGGGCGTCATCGGGGAAAAGGTAAACTCCGGCGTAGACGATATATCTCCCGGCCCGCAGGGGTATCCGCGTGTGAAGCTGCGTGATCGCGTTGCCCGCGGGTGGAATACTTAGCCGAAGTCCATGTGCCAAATTTGAGCAGCTCATGAGCTGAACGCCCTGGAGTGTTCGGAGATTGATGCTGACTTGGAAGTGGCCGTTGTAACCAGCGGCTGATCCCAGTGAAAATATCGCCGTTACGGGTTCGTCCCACCGGAGCACCGAGCTGCGGTGGCCTTTGGAATCCACAAAAAAGAAATTGTCGATCCGTACGCGCCGACTGCCTTTTCGGTAGAGGTCGGCGTTCTTCTCGTATTCGGCCCGGGGCTGACGGAGAATCTCCTGAATGCTGGTTTCAGCTGGATCAGTTGCAGGTGACAACGCGGATCTTGTGGATGCTTCCGCCTCTTTCAACGGCGTCTCAGCGAGGCTCATGCCCATCGCGCGCAGGCAGTCGTTTTGGTAGGCACCGCATACTTCATTACAGGCACCTTGTGCGGCGGCTATTCCTGCGCGCAACCACACCGCTTGTTGGCAGAAGGTTCGCACCGTGCCGATATCGTGTGAGACGAACAACGTCGAACAGCCCTGGTCCTGGAGTTGTTTGATCCGCGCGAAGCACCTGGCTTGGAATGGGGCATCGCCGACTGATAGCGCCTCGTCGACGATCAGGATGTCGGGTTCGACAGCGGTCTGCACAGCGAAGGCCAGGCGCATCATCATGCCGCTGGAGTAGGTCTTGACCGGTTGGTCGAGGAAGTCGCCGATGTCGGCAAAGGCAGCGATGCTGTCGAACTTGGCATCGGTCTCTGCTCCCGAGAGTCCGAGGACGGCAGCGTTGAGATAGACGTTCTCGCGGCCGGTGAACTCGGGGTTGAATCCGCTGCCGAGTTCGAGGAGTGCGGCGACACGACCGTTGACGCGGACCGAGCCGGTGGTCGGTTGCAGCGTTCCGGCGATAATCTGCAGGAGGGTGGATTTGCCTGAGCCATTGCGCCCGATGATGCCGACGCTCTCGCCTTTGCGGACCTGGAACGAGATATCCTTCAGCGCGTAGAAGTCGCGGTAGTAGGCGGCGGCTTTGGCTTCGATCTTTCTCCGCGTTTCGGACGTTGTGGGAAACAGCATCCTGGCGGCGCCGACGAGCGGGGATTTCAGTCGTGCGCTTGGGTCACTCCATATCCGGTAGGCCTTGGAGACGTTGTCGACGGAGATGACGATGTCGTCGGACATTCGATGTGTTTGCGGAACGGTCCGGACACGAGGTCCGACCCTACATGGGGGGGCAGTGCGTTACGCTTTAGCGCTGGCGACTTCGGCCGCCGCGAGCTTGAGATCGGAGTCGACCATGAGCTTGGCGAGGGCGTGCATGCGGGTTTCGGGCTCCCAGCCGAGCTTGGCCTTGGCCTTCGAATAGTCGCCGATGAGCAGGTCGACTTCGGCGGGGCGGATGAATCGCTCGTCGAACTTCACGTACTTCTGCCACTCAAGGCCGACGGCGCCAAAGGAGGCGGCGAGAAAATCCTTGATGGTCCACGTCTCGTTGGTGGCGAGGACGTAGTCGTCGGGCTGGTCCTGCTGGAGCATGCGCCACATGCCCTCGACGTACTCGGCGGCGTAGCCCCAGTCGCGCTTCGAGTCGAGGTTGACGAGATAGAGATCCTTCTGGAGCCCCAGTTTGATGCGGGCGGCGGCGAGCCTGATCTTGCGGGTCACGAAATTCTCGCCGCGCCGGGGAGACTCGTGGTTGAAGAGGATACCCGAGCAGGCGAAGAGGTTGTACGACTCTCGGTAGTTGATCGTGAGGTAGTGCGCGTAGACCTTGGCGCACGCGTAGGGCGAGCGGGGGTAGAGCGGAGTCCGCTCGGTCTGCGGGACTTCCTGGACCTTGCCGAACATCTCGGAGGACGAGGCCTGGTAGTAACGGACCTTCTTGCCGATGCCCGACTCGATTATCGCCTCGAGGATGCGCTGTGCGCCGAGGCCGGTGACGTCGCCGGTGTAGGTGGGGATGTCGAAGCTGACTCGGACGTGGCTCTGGGCTGCGAGGTTGTAGATCTCGTCGGGTTGGATCTTGTAGAGGAGCTTAACGAGCGCGACGGCATCGGTGAGGTCGCCGTAATGGAGGAAAAGACGCTGGTTGTCGGCGCGCTCGTAGCTGCGGAGATGGTCGATGCGGGTTCGCGTGACCGAGCTGGAGCGACGGACGATGCCGTGAACCTCGTAACCTTTGGCGAGCAGTAGTTCGGCGAGGTAGGAGCCATCCTGTCCGGTGATACCGGTGATGAGTGCGCGTTTCATGGAAGGGAAGGAAAGGGAATAAGGGACTGAGGGAATGAGTGAAAAGAAGTGAGGGAGGCGTCGGATTCCAACGAGGACGATAATCTGCTCGGCCTTTGGGCGGATTTTCTTCGGGAATAGGACGCTATTGCATTTGGCGTGACTCCGCTTCGACGAGTCTCTCGACGATCTCGGCGAAGGGGACGGAGTTCTGCCACCCGAGCAGGCGGCGCGCCTTGGCGGGGTTGCCGCAGGATGCGCTGGGTTCGACGGTCATGACGAGCTTCTGGTCGTGTTTGACGTAGTCGTGCCAGTCCAAGCCCACCGCGCGGAAGGCCAGATCTACGAGTTCCTCGACCGAGTGGAGCTCGCCCGTGGCGAGGATGAAATCGTCGACGGGGGTGGATTGGAGCATCATCCACATGCCGCGGACGTAGTCGGGAGCCCAACCCCAGTCCCGCCGGCCACCGAGGCTGCCGAGGACGAGATCGGATTGGAACCCCTTCTTGATGCGGGCGGCGGCCCGCGCGATCTTCATGGTCACGAATGATCCGCTGCGGCGTGGGGACTCGTGGTTGTAGAGAATCGCTGAGCAGGTGGGCAGGCCGTAGGCGATGCGGTAGATGCGGGCCATGTGCTGCGAGAATGCCTTGGCCGCGCCGTACGGAGTGGTGGGATTGACCGGGGTCAGCTCGTCCTGGGGTGAATGCGGCGGGGAGCCGAAGACCTCCGCCGAGGAAGCGTAGAGAAACTTGGTCGGCTCGGGCAGGTCGCGGAGGATTTCGAGCAGGCGTAGGGTGCCCATGCCGATGCTGTCGACGGTCGCCTCCGGGAGTTCGAGGCTGAGCCGCGGGCTGGATTGTCCGGCTAGATGGTAGAATTCCTGCGGGCGGGCCTTGGCGATGATGCGCCGCAGGTGGGTGGCGTCCTCGTACGAACCGTTGTGGAGAAAGAGCCGACGATTGATGATCGTCTCGTCATTGACGAGGTGCGCGATGTTGCTGTGGCCCAGCGTGTCGGGCCGGTGCACGAGGCCGTGCACCTCGTAATCCTTCTCGAGCAGAAGCTCGGTGAGGTAGGAGCCGTCTTGGCCGGTGATGCCGGTGATGAAGGCGCGAGGCATGGGTGGCGGGGACGGAGGTTGTTCTGCGTGGGTTTGTGTCGCAAGAACGGGTTCAGAGCACGTCGGCGAACGCGGGGCGGAGCTTGTGGAATATCCAGTAGCCGACGAAGCAGCAGGCAATGCCGACTGCGTAGAGATAGGCGAGATGGTGGAAATTCATCGCTGCGCCCCATAGGGCGGTGCTGCGGGAGAGTTCGATGGCGTGGATGACGGGGTTGAACCGGAGGATGGCCCACGCGGCCGGCGGGATGTTGCTGGCCGGATAGAATACTGCGCTGGAGAACATCAGTGCCATGCTCACGAAACTCGTGGCTTGCACGATATCACGGAAGAACACGCCCAAGGCGGAGAAAAACCACGCCATTCCCATGCTCAGCAGCAGTACCGGCAGGAAGATCACTGGAAGCCAAAGCATCCCGAGGTTCGGCCCCGGCCCGACGATGGCGATCCCAAGGAGGGTGAGGACGATGCTGATCAGGAAGTGAACGAAGGACGCGCCGACGGTGGCGACGGGCAGGATCTCCAACGGGAAGACCACTTTCTTTACGAAGTTTGGATTGCTGACGATTACCGTTGGCGCCACGCCGAGCACCTCGCCGATGAGGTGGAACAGGCTGAGCCCGACGAAGATACCAAGGGCGTAGTCGACGCGGGTCTCGCTGGGGCGGGCGCCGAATTTCCCGCCAAAGACATAGCCGAAAACGAACACGTACAATCCCAGCATCAGCAGCGGGTTGAGGAATGACCAGATCAGGCCGAGGTGGCTGCCCTTGTGACGTAGCTCGACATTGCGCTGGGTGAATTGCCAGAGCAGGGCACGATGGCGCAGCAGTGGGCTCAGCCCATCGAACTGAGCCCACCATCGAGCGGCGGCCGCTGGAGTATTCCAATCCATGAAGGCGCGAACTCCACGCAGCTGCCGGTTTGAAGGCAAAGCATTTTCTGCAAGTTGTGTTCGCGATGGGAGCAGATCGGAGTGGGACGCCCATTTCCGACCGAACAGGACAGCGCACGAGGAGGTACGAGACCGCAGAAGGCTCCCTTTTTTTCTGCCTCATGCTGTCTTTTCCTACCTACGGGGATGGATTCTGTCCGCCTCCTTTGGTGGGATGCCGTTTTCGGGAGCCATTGGTCTGTCTGGGAAACCATCAGCGAGTCTCAAGGTTCTGGCATTCGTCTGGTCTTTGCCCCGAACCGTTCGGGCCTCAATCCCAACCGCTCGGGCCTTGCGGCGGCCCGCCGTCGGGTTCGCAGGCTTTTGGTATTTGACCCATCCTCGCGGTTCTGTCGCCTTGAACGGCTCAATCGTCGTCAGAAGGGTGCTGCCCAAGGGTGGTTCAGGTGCTCTTCGCGGCAAAACTGCAAACCCAATGAAGAAACTGTTCGCGAGTGCGTTTTCCGCCCTGTTCCTGATGGGGACAGCCCAAGCATTGGCCGCTGGTACGGATGCCGGTGGTGTGACTCTGCCGGAAGAGGTGATGCCCGAGCTGCGGCCCTTGGTCGAGCAGGCGATGCGGCAGTCCCCGCGGATGCTCGAACGCAACCTCGACTTGGTGCAGGCCGAAGCCGACGGCTACATGGCCCGTTCGAACAGTCTGCCGAACATCGGCGGGTACACCCAGTACCAGTGGCAGCGGGAAACCCGGGCCGACGCCGGCGGCAACGGTGTCGATCTGACCACCAAGAACGACAAGTTCTACTACAACTTCTCCATCAACCAGTCGGTCTGGCAGTGGGGCGCGCTGGAGGCGTCCCGCAAGATCTCCCGCATCGACCGGGAGCTGGCGGCGATGAACTACGGTGAAGCCTATCGCGCTTTCGCTGCCGAAGTCCGGTCCGCCTACCTCGGCTTGGTCCTCGCGAAGCTTTCGGTGCGCAATGCCGACCACGTCCTGCGCATGGCACAGGACAATCTCTCGCGTCAGCAGGCGCGCTACAACGCGAACCAGGTGACCTACGGCCAGATCATGCAGGACCAGTTGCGCCTCGATGAGGCCTCGCTGGGTGCGCGCCGCGCGCGGGCGGACCTCGACTTCACGCTGGGAAGCTTCCGGTCGCTCATTGGCGACCCCCAGTTCTCCGAGACCTCCATTCCGGATGCCATCGCGGAGGTCAAGCAGGCCCCCGCGGTCGCCTCGGTGGTGGGGAGCAGCGCGGTCGACGCCTCCGAGAGCATCAGCATCGCGGAGAAGGAAGTGGCGAAGGCCAAGCTCGGCATGGTCGGCCCGCGCTACAACCTGTTCCCGAAGCTCAGCCTGCTGGCGGGCGTCTCGCGCGATGAGATCTCGCGCGATGTGAACCTCTACAACAAGTACCAGACCGACACTTGGTATGTCGGCGCCCAGATCAACTGGACCATCTTCGACGGTTTCAGCACCAAGGGCCAGAAGCTCGCCGCGCTGACCCGGCTCCACCGAGCCGAGCGCAAGTTGTCCAGCCTCCGGGAGACTCTCGGCCGCGGGCTCGAGCGCGAGCGGTTGAATGTCGGGTTCACTTGGGAGGCCTACCAGAATGCCAAGATGCGTCTCCGGATGGCGCGCGAGGGCCTTGACCATTTCCGCGATCAGCTGACCCGCGGCGAAGCGTCGCAGGCGCAGGTCGATGATGCCCAGAGCAACGTCAACACCAACCTCTATTACACGCAGGCGGCCTTGGCCGCGCACCTGAACGCCAACGTGCAGTATCTTTCTTCCCAAGGTCTGGATCCTTTGGGCAAAACCGCGGTCCAGCACTGAGACTTGTTCCGTCGATGCCATTCAAATTCAAGCTAATCGGAGTCGTTGCACTGGTGGCCATCGCCACTTGGTTGGGCCTGCAGATGATGCGGCCGGAGGCCAAGGTTGCCGTGGCCAAGCGCGAACGCGCGATCAACGCGGTCCCCGGATCGATCACGGTCCTCGCCGAACGGTCGCTGCAGGTGAAGAGCGAGGTCGGCGGCCGCGTGCTCGACAGCAAACTTGAGCTCAGCTCGAAGGTGAAGGCCGGGGGCGTCCTCATCGAGTTGGACAAGACCGATGTGAACCTCCAGATCGAGCAGCTGGAGCATGATCGCGATGCCACGACCAAGCGCATCAAGATCGGCTCCGCCACCCAGTACGAGCTCCAGAACGCCCGCGATCAGCTCGAGACCTTCGAGCGGCAGCAGAAGCAGGGCACGATGACCGCGGTCGACGTCGAGAAACAGAGCCGCCTCGTGAAGCAGCTGGAGCAGAAGCTCGAGCTTGAGAACGTCACCAACCAGCAGGCGCTCGCCAAGATCGAGACCGACCTGAAGGTGGTGCAGCGCAAGCGCGACCTCATGACCGTCCGCTCGCCGGTCGACGGGGTGGTTTCGGCCATCTTCATCAATCCGGGCGATCTGATTGTCGCCAGCGAACCGGTGGCGACGATCATCGCCGACAGCCGCGTGGTGGAAGCCAAGATCAGCGAGGAGAATTTCTCCGGTCTGAGGATCGGCCAGCACGCCACGCTCCGGTTCCTGAGCTACGGTCCCGTCCAGTACCCGGGCCGCGTCGAGAAGATCCTGCCCGCCGCCGACCCGCTCACGCAGCGCTACATGGTTCACCTTTCCGTCGAGATGGATCCCAAGCTCCTCGTCCCCGGCATCACCGGCGAGGTCAACATCGTGGTCGATGCCCGCGACAAGGCGGTCGTCATCCCGCGCCGCGCCCTGCTCGGCCGCAACGTCTTCCTTGTGAAGGACGGTCGGGTCGAGGTGCGCACGGTCGAGGTCGGCTTCACTAGCCTCAACTCCGTCGAGATCGTCCGCGGTGTCGACGAAGGGGATCAGGTGATTGTCGAGGATCTGGATCGTTTCCGGGCCGGCGACCGCGTGTCGGCCATGGCGCCCAAGTCCTGAACGGAGCCCATCGACACGATGTCGCCCAACGTCCGTATCGCGCTGCGGTTCCTCACCGCCAAGCGGCGCTCCATGTTCATGAGCCTGGCCGGCATCGTGTTCGGCGTCGGCTTCTTCGTGGTCACGCAGGCGCAGACCAGCGGCTTCGAGGAGTTCTTCATCAAGACCATCCTCGGCACCAACGGTGCCATCCGCATCGAGGACAGCATCCAGGACACCCTTCGCTCGATGTCGGCCGATGGCTCCGACTTCACCTTCGAGCACCGCGACAGCGTCAAGTATGTCGAGGGGATCCAGGAGCCCGAGAAGTTGCGGGATGCGGTCGCCCAGTTTGAGAACGTTTCCGGCATCGCCGAGGTCGTCACCGGGGCGGTGCTTGTCCGGGGCAGCATCCGCAGCGACTCCGCGCGCGTGTACGGGGTCACTATCACCGACATCCTCAAGGTTTCGGACCTGGGGCAACAGATCGTCTTCGGGCACCTCAACGACTTCCGCATCAACCCCACCGGCATCCTGATTGGTCGCGTGCTGGCCAACCGCCTAGGCATCAACGTGGGCGACCCGATCACCCTCGAGGCGACCGGGCAGATGCGGCACTATCGGGTCTCGGCGATCTTCGAGACCGGCGTGAGCGAGATCGACCGCCAGCGCATCTACATGCACATGCAGGAGTGCCGCTCGCTCATGCAGAAGCCCAACGGCGCCTCGTTCCTGCAGGTGTCCGTCACCGATCGGGATCGCGCTCCAGCGGATGCCGCGCACATGCAGCAGACGCTGCAGCATGCCGTGACCCCGTGGCAGGAACGCGAGAAGACCTGGCTTGAGGTCTTCCGCGCGTTGCGCGTCTCTTCGGCGCTGACGGTTTCCACGATCATCCTCATCTCCGGTTTGGGCATGTTCAACACCCTGGCCATGATCGTCATGGAGAAGACCAAGGAGATCTCGATTCTTCGCTCGATGGGCTACACGCGGCGGGACATCGCCAACATCTTCCTCTGGCAGGGGGTGATCGTGCTCACCGGTGGTGTGATCCTCGGCTGGATCTTCGGTGCCGCCGTGACCTACGGCGTCTCGCGCCTTCCGATCCGTATCCGCGGCATCTTCTCCACCGACAGCTTTGTCGTCGCCTGGTCGATCTGGCACTACGTGGTCGCCGCCCTTACGGCGAGCGTGGTGGTGATGCTTGCCAGCTTCATCCCGGCTCGCCGTGCCGCCCGCCTGGAGCCGGGCGATGTCATCCGGGGGACTTCGCAATGAGCGCATCCGGTACTTCTCTCGATCTCGCGATCTCGTGCGGCGCCGTGCACCGCTACCTCGGCTCGGGTGAGGGGCGGGTCCATGTCCTGCGCGGGGTCGATTTCGAGGCCGAGCGCGGCAAGGTCTATGCGATCGTCGGCCCTTCCGGCTGCGGCAAGAGCACGCTGCTCTACCTGCTCGGGCTGCTCGACCGCACCGACGCCGGCGAGGTCTGGATCAACGGCCAGCCGATGAGCCAGACCGACGATCTGGCGCGCACGGCAATCCGCTGCGAGCACATCGGTTTTGTTTTCCAGTTCCACTTCCTGCTGCCGGAGTTCACGGCGCTCGAGAATGTGATGATGCCGATGCGCAAGCTTGGCCGTCTCAGCCCGGAACACATGGAGGCCCGCGCGCTGCAACTGCTCGCCGATGTCGGCTTGGGCGACAAGGCCAAGCGTCTTGCCACGCAGCTTTCCGGTGGTGAGCAGCAGCGCGTCGCGATCGCCCGCGCCCTGGCCAATTCGCCCTCGATCATCCTCGCCGACGAACCCACGGGAAATCTCGACCAGAAGAACTCCGGGATCGTCTTCGATCTGCTCTGCCGGCTCGCCCGTGAGAACGGGCAGGCGGTCGTGCTGGTGACGCACAATCCCGAGATCGCCCAGCGCTGCGATGTCGTCCGGCCGATGCGGGATGGTCTCTTTCTTTGATCAGTGATGAGCGACTGACTCTCGGCAGAGCCTGTGGGAGATAGGTTGGCCATGGTTGGGGCGGACGAAGGCAAATCGCCCTGCGGATGCGACATGCTTTCTGTCACAGTTTCGACGTGACGACAGCGTTGGTGGGCGAGCCGCGCTTCAGCGCGGAGGTGCCTTGGCAGGCCAGACCGCTCAAATCGTGTGGATCGGCTCGCCGTCCTTGAGGGACTCAAGCC
>JAEXPG010000575.1 GCA_023447015.1 Verrucomicrobiota bacterium | reverse complement strand
GGGGGGGGGGGGGGGGCGCCGCGCCCCCCCCCCCCGGCCCGCGTCGCAGTCTGCGCCGACGGCAAGTGCGGGTAGCTGGACGACGAGGTCGTTCAGCTACCGAAAATGGGGCGGCGGAGGCGGCTTCGGCTCCGCCGCTCAGTGCAGGGCGCCATGGAGGCGGATGAAGCGCTGTTGGGCCTCGTTCAGCGGAGTCCTGTCGCGCACGACGATCGTGCGGACGCCGTTGGCGATCGTGTCGCTGACGACCTCGATATGGTTCGGACCGCTGTGCCAGGTGCCGAGATCGTTGCCGACCTGCGGGAGCAGGGCGACATCGGTGGCGGTGGCCGGGGTCGTGTAGGTGAGCGTCAGGTGCTTCTTTCCGTCGGCGGGGCTGGTCTGGAGGGCGATGACCGGCAGACCGTCGTGGCTGGGCTGCAGCGGGTGCAGGCCGAAGGCGTACTCCAGGAAGTTCGGTATGCCGTCGCCGTCGGGATCGGCATTCGGGCCCCAGCGGGTGAGTTTCGTGGCGAGGTTGCCGGTCTCGTTGTGGAAGTAGGTGTTGACCCAGGCCGGGTAGTTCCGGGTGAGCACCACATGGGTGCGGGCATCGGCGTCGATGGGGGCTGCCTCCTCGTGACCGAAGGTGTCGCGAGCGACCGAGTAGAAGGCGACGATGTCGCCGTCTTTCGCGGCGTACTCGCCCCTCGTGTCGTGGGTGCCCTGGATCCAGCGGGTGAACGGGAATCCGTTCACCGAAACGTAGACGTCGAAGGAGTCGATCCCGGCGGGGTCGGTTCCGGACCAAGTGACCGGGATGGTCGCCGACTCCACGAAGTCGGGCAACGGTTCGACGCGGCTGACCGGCGGCTCGTCGTCGATGACGAAGGTCGCGGCGGCGGAGCCGGAGTAGTTTGCGTCGTTCACCGTGGCGACGAGCGGATAGACGCCCGCCCGGCTCGGCAGCACGCTGCTGTTGGCGTAGGTGAGCGAGACGGAAAGGCCCGCGGGAGTCGTGGTGGCGGTGGCCGACTTCGGCGTGCCGTCGAAGTGGTGGACGAGGTCCGCCAGCGTGAGGGTGGCGGGGAGCTTGTTCACGGTGAGCTTCCGTTCGGCCGTCACGCTTTCGTACGTCACGGAATCGTCCGGGGTGAACACGAGGGTCAACACCTGGTCGGCGCCGGCGTTGAGGACGGTGCCGAGTGCGGGCGTGTAGGCGAAGGTGCCGGGGACGTTGGCCGTGGCGTTGAGCTGGGTGGCGCCCAGCGCGGTGCCGTAGGGGATCGCGGCGGGTGCGGGCCAGGTGACGACGGGCTGCGGGCGCGGTGCGGCGATCGCGACGTTGAAGACGCGGAACGCCCCGAGGCGCGGCACACCGTCGTCCCAGACCTCGACGGTGACCGGGTAGCTGCGGCCGCCGAGCGTGCGGTTGGTCTGCCAGCTGAGTTCGCCGGTATCCGGATTCAGGACGATGCCGGCGGGCGAATCGTTGCCGAGGCGGAAGGTGAGGACGGCGCCGGCGTTGGCGTCGGTGGCGGAGAGCTGCAGCGTGAGCGTTTCGCCGGGGTTGATCGACTGGTCGGGGATCGCGGCGAGCACCGGCGCGACGTTGGACTGGGTGACCGCGGTCGTGGCGTCCGGAGCGGCCGGAGCCTCCTCGTAGTTGCCCGCGGCGTCGCGGCCGCGGGTGTAGAAGGCGTAGGTGTGGCCGACTTCGCCGGCGTAGACGGCGCCGAGCGTGGTCGTCTCGCTCAGCCAGGGCGCGAACGCGCCGCCGTCGGCGGAGACGAAGACGTCGTAGCGGATCGAGGAGCCGGCGTCGGTGCCTTCCCACTGCACGGGGATGTTGGCGTAGCTTTGCGGCGGCAGGGAGCGGACGTGCGTCACGGGCGCCGTGGTGTCGAGGTCGGTCCGCGGCACGTAGTGGAGCGCGTAGGTGGCGCTGCCGTCGAGATCGACCAGGTGGAGGTTGTTCTCGACGCGCGGGCGGCGGCCGAGGCCGATGAACGTGCGGTCGGTCACCCACCAGTTGGCGGACGGAACCTCGGTGCCGTTGGCGCGGGTCACGCGGGCGAGGCGCATGGCGCCGTCGGCCGGATCGGTCACGCGCAGGTAGGCCCAGCCGGCGGGCAGCGTGACGGCGAGGGTCACGTCCGGCGCGGCGGGGGTCGGTGTCGCGCTCGGGGTCGCCGTGCGCACGACGCTCACCGCGGCCGGTGCGGTGGCGCCGTCGGAGAAGTGGAGCGTGTCGGGCAGGTCGTCGGGATCGCTCGTGTCGTTGGCGAGGAAGGCCCAGCGGCCGGCGGTGTCGACGATCTGGCGGTTCATCTCGTGGATGGCGACGCCCTTGATCAGCGAGAGGCGCGGGTCGCCGTTGCCGTCGAGGTGCTCGAAGGTCGCCTCGTAGTCGACGAACAGACCCTGGAGGCTGGAGGTGAGCAGCCAGCGGGCGGCCTTCATGCCGCCGGGGGCGATGTCGCCGAAGTTTGCGGTCAACGAGGGCGTGAGCGTGGCGGGGAGGCCGCCGTTGCCGGCCATCTCGGTGCCGATGATCTGGAAGTCGATCAGGAGACCCTTCTCGTTCTCGACGATCTCGGGCTGGGCGGAGGCGATGGTGAGGTTGCGCGCCGCGCCTGCGCCGTTGTTCTTGATGAGGACCGCGAGCGTGTAGGGCTGGGCGGGCTCGATCGCGTCGGTGTGCGGGTCGTCGGAGAAGACATCGCGCTGGTGGAAGTACTCGAGCGTGAGCGCCGCGTCGGGTTTCACGGTGATGACGACCGGGGAGAGCGGCACGGCGAGGGCCTGGCCATCCATGGTGTAGCGCAGCGTGCCGGCGACGGTGTACTGCGCGGGCTGGAGGGGCGCGGCGGCGTCGGTCGGGACGATGGTCCAGAGGGCGGTGGCGTCGGAGTTGGCGGGGAGGGCGCCGGAGCCGTCGACCGAGGCGATGCCGGTGAGCTGGGGCGGGCGGATCGCGAAGAGGCCGTTGGCGGCGTTGCCCGCCTCGTCGGCGATGGCGATCTCGACGCCGATGGCGGTGAGCGCGTCGGCGCGGTCGTTCTCGAGCTGGAGCGTGGCGGCGAAGGCGCTGCGGGTCATCACGACGTCCTGGTCGATCTGGAGCCGGACGCGGGCGCAGACGCCGTCGCCCTGGGCGTCGGCGGAGGCCTGTTGGATGAGGTGGTTGAGCACGCGGACGGGGTCGGTGACATAGACCGAGCCGGGGTGGCGGGCGACGATCGGCCAGTTGGAATCATCGACCGGGCGGATGGCGGCGGCGATTGCGGGGTCGGCGGTGGCGGACTCCGCGGCGAACGCCGGGGCGCCTTCCTCCGGGCCGCAGGTGCCTTCCCAGAGGTCGATGGACGGTCCGATCTCGACCGGGTCGGGCTCGTAGCCCGGGGCGGAGATTGTGCCGGTGATCTGCGCGGCGGCGGTGATCGGGCCGACGCAGGCTTTGAAGACGGCCTCGGAGTCGGTGCAGCCGTGGACGGTGGCCTTGGCGTAGCCGGAGATGCCGAGCTGGGCCTCGAGGCTGCCGGAGAACTCGTGGCCGAGTTCGTCGGTGGCGCTGACCTCGGCGCTGCCGCGGACGCCCGCGAAGATGTCGAGCTGGATGAGGCCGTCGAAGCAGGCGCGGTATTCGCCGTTGCAATCGCGTTCGCCGGAGATGGAGGCCTCGCCGGTGAGCTCGATCGGGACGCCGGCGGTGCCGGAGAGGGATGCGGAGGCCGAGGCGTAGCCGGGGATCTCGACCTCGCCCTCCCAGCTGAGCTCGCGGCCGACGATGACGGAGGCGGTCACCGTGGCGGTGACGGTGCCCTTGACCGACCAGGAGGTGTTGCAGTCGCGGTCGCAGCAGAGGCAAAGCTCGCCCTCGACCTCGAGGCCGATCTCGGGGGCGCCGATCTGGACCCAGGAGGGCAGTTTGGCGCTGAGCGACTCGATGAGTTCGCCGATGAGCGACGGCAGGTCGAACTCGATGCCGGCGGTGAAGCAGCCGAGGGTTCGGTTGCAGTTCGGTTCCGCGCAGAGGCAGAGCGACATCGGGGTGAGGACGGAGGAGCTGGAGACGGCGATCGTCCCGCCGCCGCCGCCGGAGCCGGCGGCATAGACCAAGCCGCCGCAGGTGCCGCGGCGATAGTTGGTCGGGGTGATCGGGCCGGCCTTGCGCACGCTGTCGTTGCCGCATTCGTAGGTGTAGGTGTAACCGCCCCCGAGATTGCAGGGGGCATCCGGTTTCCGGCCGGCGGTCTTGGCGGCGAGTGCCGGTGTGGCGCCGGTGGCGACCGGGGGCTCGGGGAGATCCGCGGGCTCGAGGTAGTAGATGATCACCGGGATGGTGATCGAGCTCTTGGCTCCGAGGGTGCCGATCCGGTCGACCAGCGGCATGAAGCGGTAGTACGGGTGCTCGGCTTCGGTCGGCAGCTTGATCTGCAGGTCGTTGGCCGCGATCAGGCCGTGGTTGGTGAACGTGAGGTTGACCTGCATCGACTGGCCGGGCGTCTGCAACTCGGCCAGGTCGATCACGCTCGGTTCGCAGACGACGACCGGCACGGGGACGTTGGTCTCGAAGGTCGGCGTGATGGTGACCTTGTAGTGGTCCTGGATCTCGGTCTCCTTCACGGACCACGAGTAGCGCACGGCCTCGTAGGTCACGAAGACCTGCCGGTTCGTCGTGGTGCCGGGCTCGACGAAGAGGTTCAGCTTCTTCGTCTGGTGGTTGGCGGCGCGGACCTCGAGCGCGTAGTAGCCCTCGGCGAGGTCGGTGAACGCCGCCGTGCCGTTGGTGCCGGTCGTGGCGGTGGCGATGGTGTCGGCGGTGAACGGATCGCGCACGATCACCGTGGCGCCGGCGACCTTCGGCTTGTCGGCGGAGAAGTAGAAGAACTCGTCGACGACGGTGACGTCGAGGTTGCCCCGGCCGTTGGAGACGGCGCGGAAGGTGAACGGCACCTGGAGCGCGGGGCCGACCGCGGGCTGGACGGCCAGCGTGCCCTGGTACTGGGTGAGCTGGAGCGTGGCGGCCGGTGTGAGCTGCAACTCGACCGTGGTGCTCTCGCCCGGGGCGAGGCTCGGCACGCTTGCGGGGGTGGCGAGACCGAGCCACGGCGTGAAGGGCAGCAGGATCTGCATGGCGCCGGTGGCGGCGCCGCCGTCGTTGCGGATCGTGAACGGCACGATGCGCTGCCCGCCAACGAGCATCGCCGCCTCGAGTTGGCCCGGGGTGGCGACGAGCTTTGGCACGAGGTTGCGGACCTCGTAGGTGACCGGCACGTCGTAGACGACGCCCTCGGCGGTGGTGATGCGGACCACGAAGGTGCCGTTGCCGTAGCCGCCGGCGGCGCCGGTCAGCCCGACGGCGAACGTGGCTTCGCCGAGCGGGCCGATGTCTCCGGCGGACGGAGTCACGGTCACGCCCAGCCAGGCCGGGGCGTCGACCACCTGGACGGAGAGCCCGGTGAGCGGCGTCTCGCCGGCATTGTTGAGCTGGAACGAGCCGGAGGCGGAGCCGGCTTCGGCGAAGGTGAACGCGGGGAGCGTCGTGGCGCCCGGGCGCAGGCCGAGCAGTTCGAACTCATCCTGGACCGGCGCGGTCTTCTGTCCCGGGTGCGCGGCGCCCACGGTGTAGTGGCCGCCTTCGCCCGGCAGCGGGAGGAAGGTGAGGGTGAAGTCGCCGTTCTGGTCGGTGAGCGCGGCGAGCACGCGGGTGGTGCCCCGGACGCCGAGGTGGACATTCACCAACACGGACTGGGCCGGGTTGGTGCCGCCGCGGCGGGTGGCATGGCCGGTGAGCACGACCGGCTGCCCGGCGACGTAGGTGGACGCGGCGGCCTGTACCGTGGCCGAGTAGGCGGCCTCGACGGTGATCGGGTCGTCGCTCGGTGCGGTGTTGTTGGTGGTGAGAATCTCGGCGATGCCGGAGACGCCGGCGTTCACCTCGACGAGGACCCAGTACCGGCCCGCTTCGCGCGGGAGGCGCACCGGCACGGAGCGCTCATAGAACAGCTCCGCGGGCACGTTGCCGCTGAAGGTGTGCATGCCGGCGAGCACGGCGCCGGCCATGGTCGGAGTGGTCGAGAGGTAGATGCGCTCCGACCAGGGACCGGTGGCGGTGGCGAAGCCGAAGTTGTCGACGCGGTAGGTGGCGTTGACGTAGGTGTCGGTCTCCGCGGTGGCGGGGACGGCGACGTTGCTCGGGATGAGGTCGGGCAACGCCAGGTCGGTCACGATGAGCTCGGCGACGTCGTCGGAGAAGCCGGCGAGCGTGGCGGTGAGGGCGACCTCGCGGTTGCCCTGTTCGCCCGGGACGACTGGCGTGTTCACGTCGAAGGTGACCGAGGTGGCGCCGGCGGGGATCGTGACGGTGGCGGGAATCTGCGCGAGTTCGGGGCGGCTGGAGGTGAACGCGACGATGGCCGGGGTCGCCTGCGCGGCGGGCAGCCCGACGGTGCCGCGCACCGCGGGGGTGAGCCCTTCGCCGGCGACATCGCGGCTGAGGACGAGGAGGAGTCCGGGGGCGTCGTCGTCGCGGACGAGAAGTTCGGCCGGCGATGTGGCGGCGACTTCGACACCGCTTGCGCGCACGCGGCCGGTGATCTGCGCGGTGCGGTTGCCGTCGACCGCGGAGTTGTCGATTGCGCCGATGACGAAGGTCGCGGTCACGGCGTTGGCCGGGATCACGACGGAGGTCGGCACGGCGAGCGACGCCGGGTCGCTGTTGGTCAGCTCGATGGTGAGCGGCTCGGTGGTGGCGGTGCCGCGGCGGACGATGCCGGTGGCGGCGGCGGGGCCGGCGTTCTCGCGGACGCTGTCGCGGGCGAGGGTGAGCGTGATCGCGGGCGTGTCGTCGTCGATCAGCGTGATCGTGGCGGTGGCGGGAGCGTGATCGGCCGCGGAGGCGGTGAAGGTCACGTTGCGGTCGCGCTGGACCACGAAGTCCTGGCGGGCCTCGACCTCGAACGAGGCGGTGGCGGCGTTGGCCGGGATCTGGACGTAGGCGGGGACGTTGAACGTGCCGGCGATCGAGGGACGTACGGCGACGACGAGCGGCAGCTCCGAGAGACCGGGGCGGGTGAGGAGGAACGTGAGCTTCTCGCCTTCGAGCGCGGCGCCGGCGGAGGCGGTGAGGGTGAGCGAGGGCAGGGTGGCGTCGATCACGCGCAGGTTGGCGACGGAGGCCGGGAAGCCGGCGGCGGCGGCGGTGAACGTCACGGTCTTGTCGCCATCGGCGAGGGCGTCGGCGACGGCCGCGATGGGGCAGGTCGCGGAGGCCTGTCCGGACGGGATGGTGACGACGGCCGGCAGTGTGGCGGAGGCGGGATCGGAGGAGACGAGCGACACGGCGAGGGCGTCGACGCGGGCGCCGTTGCGGGTGAGGGTGGCGACGGCGGCGCGGGCGCCGTCGGTCTCGAGCACCTGGCTCTTCGAGAGCGAGAAGGTGAGGGTGGCGGGCGTCGGGAGCGTGCCGGCGCTGAGGCCGGTGTTGTTGCCGAAACCGAGCTCGTCGAGGTCGCGGTCGACGTTGGTCGTGACGACGGCGCGGACCGCGCCCGTCGGGCCGTTGGCCGGGATGGTGAACGCGCAGGACTGTTCCACGGTGGCGCCGGCGGCGAGCGGCGCCGCGGCGGTGCGCGTCTCAAGCGTGAAGAGATGGGCGGCGGTGCCGTCCCACGAGAGCGCGATCTGGTCCTTCCAGGTGGCGGTGGCGGTGGCGGTGCCGGCGTTGCGCACGGTCCAGCGGATCTCCGCCGGCGAGCCGACGGCGCCGGTGCCCAGCAGTTGGATGTTCTCGACCACGAGGTCGGGGAGCAGCGGCGTCGGGATATCGAGGGCGGCGGTGAACGCGTCGCTGCCGGCTTCGCCGTTGGTGGCGTCGCCGTCCTGGTTCATCGGGTTGCCGGAGAGGTCGGTGATGTCGGGGCCGAGGTTGGCGACATAGCTGCCGGAGCGGTTCTGCGCGGCGAAGGTGAGGCGGAGGGTCGCCGGCGCGACGAATTCCCGGGTGAACGGCGTGATCGGGCCGAGCGGTCCGGTGAGGGCCACGTCGCCGGAGCCGACGCTCGCGGGGTCGATCGGCTCGGAGAAGACGACGTCGAGCGAGGCGAAGGGCGCGGCGATGGTGCCGCTCGGCGAGGTGGAGAGGACGCGCGGGCCGGCGGTGTCGGCGACCGGGGTGGCCGCGAGCGAGGTCACGGCGGTGGTCTCACCACCGGAGATGTTGATCGCGGTCACCGCGAAATGGTACGTGGTGCCGTTGGTGAGGGAACCGACGGTCGCGCTGGTCCCGGTGGTCTCGGCGACGGGGACGAGGCCGGACACATCGGAGATCGGCGTGGTGCGAGCGTACACGGCGTAACGCGCGACGAGGTTGGCGGGCGCTACGGGATCCCACGTGAGGCGGGCGCCGTGGTTGATGGCGATGGCGGCGAGGTTGGCCGGGTTCGGCAGGAGGGTTGCGCCGATCACCGTCGTGCCGGCGGTCTCGTTGCCGAAGATGTCGACGGTGGTGATGCGGCAGGGGTAGTCGTGGGCCGCGGCGAGACCGGCAACGCGATGGCTGCGGGCGTCGGCGGGGAGCGCGACGGGCGTGGTGGCGCCGGCGAAGTAGATCCGGAAGCCGGCGAGGAAATCGAGCGCCTCGGCCGGCACGGTCCAGTGGAAGGTGAGCGCGTCGGGCTCGCTGCCCACCGTGAAACCGCCGACCTCGCCGACGCCGCCGGTCGAGGCCTGGGCCGAGACGGAGCGGACAGCGGGGTTGAACTGACCGAGCGCATCCTCGGCGACGGCGGCGAAATAGTAGATCCCGCGGCTGGCGAGTCCGGTGATGGTGGCCGCGAGGCGCCCGGCCGGGGCGTACGCAAACGGCTGCATGCCGGTGACGTCCTCGAAATACGAGGCGCCGACATAGATGCGGTAGCGGGTGACATCGGTCTGGGCGACCTCGTGGTAGTTGGGCCAGGCGAGGTCGACGGCGCGGTATTGGGTGTACGAGCCGGAGGCGGTGAAGCCGCTGTTGAGGCCGGTGACCGGCGCGGGCACGGCGGCGCTGGGGACGAGCAATGAGACTTCGCGGGAGATCATCTGGCGGCAGTCCGGAACGCCGCTCCCGCCGCCGACGGCGACCGTGACTTCACGGGAGATCGTCTCCCGCATGAGCACATAGCTGGCACAGTAGGGGGTCGAGGTGGGGATCTGTCCGAGCCCGTCGACCGGCACGACCATGAAGTACTGGTCCTGCCACGCAGGCAGGCCGGTGGCCGTATAGGTGAAGAGACCGGCGCCGACTTCCGCGATCTTCGTGCCTTGGGCCGGATCGGTGAACGGCACGGCGGACTGATAGATGTCGTAGCGGAGGATGTCGCGCTGCGCGATCTCGGGGTAGGTGCTCCAATCAAGGACGGCGGTCTCGCCGGTGGGACTGGCGCTCACGTTGAACCTGAGGAGGGCGGCGGGGCGCTCGGTGCTGGCGGTGAGCAGCGAGACTTCGCGGGAAACGGTCTGGCGGGCTTCGGGGTCTCCGCCGCTGTTGACGGTGATTTCGCGGGAGATGAGTTCCGGGATGATGACGTAGCTCGCCGCGTAGCGGAAAGTGGCCGGTCGCTGGTTGAGCGCATCAACGGGGACGACGGCGAAATACTGGTCCTGCCAGGCGGGCAGGCCGGTGACGGTATAGGAGTAGAGACCGGCGCCGACCTCGGCGATCTTGGTGGCTTGGGCGAGGTCGGTGAAGGGGACGGCGGACTGGTAGATGTCGTAGCGCACGATGTCGCGCTGCGCCAACTCGAGGTACCCATGCCAGGTGATCACGGCGGTCTCGCCGGTGGGGGAGGAGGCGACGCGCGCCTGCGTGACCATCGTCGGTACCTCGGTCGTGGGGACCAGCATCGATACTTCGCGCGCAACCGCCTCGCCGTACGGGCGCGCAGCGGCCTCGCCCACGTTCACCGTGAACTCGCGCGACACCGCGTCCGGTGCGGCTGCGCCGCCGATTTCGACGGTGAACTCGCGGGACTCCCCGAACTTCAGGAGTTCCTGGGCGGAGGCGGACGGCAGCACGGCGGTTCCGAGCAGCAGGCCGAGCGTGCAGGCGAGGGTCCGGGCGGGATGCCGACGGGCGGGTGTTCGCACCGGAGCGTGCGCGAGGAAGGAGTGCATGGGAATGCGAGGGGACCGAGGCGGGTCGCGCTGGGAAGGGGACCGGACGGAGGCGCACGGCGCAGCGCGGAGCCGCGCGCCTCCGACTGGCGGTTACGGACGGACGACGCGGACCTGCACGGCGGAGTAGCCGGTGACAACCGGCAGGCTGGCCGTCCACTCGACGACGAGCGGAGTCGCGGAGATCGGCGTGCCGGTGGCGGCGACCTCGGTGGCGCTCGCACCGGTGCGCGGGGTGGCGCGCACGAAGACCTGGGAGGTCGCCTCGACGTTCGTGGTGCGCACGACGACGGTGGTGGTGGAGCCCTGCGCGACCGAGACATCGGCGCCGTAGGTGCCGAACGAGGCCTTCGGGTCGGCGGGTACGGCGACGCCGCCGATGGAAACGATCTCGACCTTCGGGGCGGTTGCCGGCGGCCAGAGGAGGGCGGCGGTGCCGTCGGTGAGCGGGACGACGCTCGGGCTGGGGACGGTGGCGATGGTGTTGGTGTTGGCCACGCGCTCGAGACGGATGCGACCCTGGCCGCCGACGTTCCAGTCCGCGTAGGCGTTGCCCTTGGCGTTCAGTTGGCCGGTGCCGGCCAACGTCGTCGCGACGATCCGGATGCCGCCGCCGGAACCGCCGGCGGTGCGGCCGTAGCCGCCGTTGGCCCGGACTTCGCCGTTGATGGTCACGGTGCCGGTCGCGGCGATGAGCATCGCGCCGCCGCCGGCGCCGCCGCCCCAGCGCTGTCCGTCGCTGCGGCCGTTATGGGCTCCGCCGCCGGAACCGCCGAGGAGCGGGATCAGCGAGGGGTTGCCGTAGAGGGGGGCCTGGTTCCCGTTGTTTCGCGTGCCGCCAAGCGTGCCGTAGCTGCCTGCGGCCGACCAGTCGCCGCGTTGGCCGCCGCCGGGGCCGAAGCCCGAGCCGTTGCCGACGCTGCTGTCGGCCTCCATGCCGCCACGGAAGCCGCCGGGGCCGGGCTCGGCGTGGTTGGGGAAGGCCTGGCCCTGTTGGCCGTCGAGGCTCACGGCACCGGCGATGGTGACGTCGCCACTCACCAGCCAGACCACGGGGGCGTGGGTTGGGTGGTTCTTGAAGGTGACGGTGGCGCCGGCGGCGATGTTGACGCTGGTGTACTTGAAGACGACGGCCCACTGGGTGGCATCGTACACGCCCTTGCCGAGGTTGGCGGAGTTGTTGGCGTCCCACTGGGCGGGCACGGCCTGCGCGAGGTCGATTTCGGTGTTGGCGGTGATGTTCAGGGCGCCGTCGGTGCCGTTGGCACCCGGAACGCTGATGGCGGCATGGCTCCACGGCGCGGCGGCGGCGAGGAGGGTGAGGGCGAGGACTGTGTTTTTCATGGAGACAGGGTGGTGGTTGAAGAAAGGGAAACGGGGAATGATGGCGGACGGGGTCGGGCGGGGCCGGCGCGCAAGGGGCGAGCCTGGGGGCGGGTGTCGACGACACAGGCGCCTCGGCGCGGGGCGAGAAGTGGTGTAGTTGGGCAGTGCTTGATGGGTCCTGACGGAAAACCGATCCGCGACCGGCACCGCACCGCTCCGGCCAGGCCTGGGGCCTGGGCGCCGCGGGAACAGCCCCGACACAAACCGATGGTACATCCTATCCCGATCGCCTGGTGTGGGTCTCAAGCTCTCGCAGCGGACGCGGGGGAGAGAGCAGATCGGCGGCGGGGTTGTCGAGCGGGGACTCGGTGCTGTCGCGGTTTTAAGGATTCCTAATGGCTCCGCGCGGGCGGGGCCTGCTGCGTGGGCGGCGGTGGCGTCGCCGCCGGTCGCCGGCTTGGTTCCAAATTCCGGGGCTTGCCCTTTTGTTCTATACTGCTCAAGTGAGCAGTATGCTTACCGAGAAACAGCAAGCCGTGCTCGATTTCATCCGCTCCCACCAGGAGGAGCACTCCATCCCGCCCTCGACGCGCGAGATCCAGCGGCAGTTCGGCTTCGCCAGCCAGTACTCCGTGCGCTGCCACCTCAAGGCGCTCGCGACGAAGGGCCAGGTCTCGCAGTTGGTCGACGGCAGCTGGGGCGTGACCGCCCGCGAGGTGCAGGGGCATCTCTTCCAGATTCCCGTCTTCGGCGCGATCCCGGCGGGCGTGCCGACGCAGCAGGAGCAGCAGGCGGAGGAAACGCTCGCGATCGATCCGGCGTTCTTCGGCGTGAAACGCGCGAGGCCGGCCGACTTCTGGGCGCTGCGCGTGCAGGGCGACTCGATGGTCGACGCCCACATCCTCGACGGCGACATCGTCGCGCTGGTGCGCCGCACGCCGCGGGTGGGCGAGATCATCGCCGCGCTGGTCGACGGCACCACTTCGACGCTCAAGCGTCTCGTCCACGTCCGCGGCCGGCCCGTGCTGCGCGCGGAGAACAAACGTTACGCCGACATCGTGCCCGAGCGGCTCGAGTGCCAGGGCGTGGTCGTCGGCGTGCTGCGGCGCGGTGTCGCCTGAGCGGGCAAACTTGGCCGTTTCAACGAGGACAACGAAGTGAACCGAAAGCGGAAATGTCCCCCATGGTTGCGCCGTGACCGCAGTCCGGCGGAGGCGGATCGCGGGCTACGCGGATGGGTGCAGACTCTGATGCGGTTTGTCGCTGGAGCCCCGGAGGCTTCGTCGGCGGATCCGCTGCGACGACCAGTCGCCGAAAGCCCCCGCACCCCACGGATGTCCAACCCCTGATGCTAGAAATGACGCCCACCCGGAATGTCCCGCCCCCACCCGTCAGTCGCCGATCTGCGGCAGATGCTCGCCGCTCGTTTCCCCCAGGCCACGGGGAAACCGGCCGGCGGCGTGCCCACGGGGGTGGTGGCGCTCGATGAGGCGTTGGGCGGCGGACTGCCGATCGGGCGGCTGACTGAGCTGGTCGTCGAAACTCCGGGCTGCGGCGGGCAATCCGTCCTCGCGCAGCTCCTGCGCACGACGCGTGCGGCCCGGCAACGCGTGGCGCTGGTCGACGCCGCCGACTCGTTCGCGCCCGAGGCGTTCCCTGCCGATGCGTTGCGGCACCTCGTGTGGGTGCGTTGCGCGAGTTTGGAGCAGACGCTCGCCGCCGCCGATCTGCTCGTGCGCGACGCGAACTATGCCGTCGTCGTGATCGATCTCGGCGGCTGCGCCGAGCGCGTGCTGCGCCGCACTCCGGCCACGGCTTGGCACCGGCTGCACCATGCGGCCCGCGGCGGCGGCGCGGTGCTCATCCGTACGGATAGGCCGCTCATACCCGCGGTGCCGTGGCGCTTGGTGTTGCGCGAGCCGTTGCGCCTCGGCGCGGCGCTCCGCCCGCAGGTGGAACTGGTC
>JAEXPG010000562.1 GCA_023447015.1 Verrucomicrobiota bacterium | reverse complement strand
ATGACGCCGGAATCGAACGGTTGCTCGCTTCGCTCGTTTTCTTCGAGCGACTGCCAGCCGCTGATTTCCCCATGGTACACCCGGTCAAGGTCGTATCGCTGCGCGATCTCCACCACGCACAAGGCAGGTCCTCCGCTTCCCCCTCGTTGGTCCCGCTGCGCGGGACGCGGCCTCGGCGCTCCCGGACAGTGCTTTGACTTTCGGGTGTGGGGCGAAATCGCCAATCGGCAGTAGGCGATAAGGTCACGAGTCGTGACGCATGCCCCACGGGCCGCACGGCATGAACCATGACTCAAGATAACTCGTTCGGTGAGGTCGTTTACTCCTATACCCGCAAGCAGGCCATCGAGGACGGTGTCCTTGTTGACCTCAGTGGGATCGAGACGATCAAGGAGCACTGGAAGTATCCGTTCGCGTGCACCGCGACGGTGTGGGCGATCATCGAAGCCGCCCTGCAAAAGGACGGTCAGGATCTCAACGGGATCTGCCACGACATCTCCTGGATGGCGTTGATCGCAGTCCGGACCGGACGTCAGGACGCCGGCCAGATCCACTTCAAGGTCATCCTCGCCGGGACCAAGCACGCCCTGAAACTGCACATCGGCCCTGGAGATACACCGACTCCGGTGCTCACGCTCATGCTTCCCAACGAGGACTGAGCACGGGGGCCTCGTGCCCCCTTTTTCTTGGCCGCATCTCCATCAGCTGCATCGACATCCCCCGTGTAATTGGATGCCATCGGGCACATCCCATTGATGGACACCCTCCAGACAGGCGCCGTTGCGGTCGTCATGTTCGTTGCCACCAACGCCGATGACCTCGTGCTTCTTGCGCTCTTCTTCTCTCAGCCAAAGTGCTCTGTACGCTCGGTCGTTTTCGGGCAGCTCGCGGGAATCGGTGTGTTAACCATCGTCAGCTACGCTGCGGCCGTGTTGGCGCTGGCGATTCCGCACGGATGGTTGCCTCTCCTTGGGATTGTCCCGCTCCTAATCGGTTTTCGTTGGCTACGTCGTCCGATCACAAGCGACTCTGCAAATACTGAGGTGCCTCAGACGATGACATGGTTGAGCGTTGCGGGTGTCACGCTGGCGAACGGAGCCGACAACCTGGGTGTCTACATTCCCGCGTTTGCTGCACAAACAGGCACACAGAAGCTTATAACGGGACTTTCCTTTCTCCTGCTGACCTTGGTCTGGTGCGTATTCGCATACCAGGCGGTTCGCCATTCTGCATGGGGTGACCTCATCCAGCGGATCAGCAAGCGAGCCGCGCCTTGGGTTCTGATTCTCCTGGGCCTATGGATCATGTTGCACCACTCGTTTTTCAACCGTTGGTTGGAATTCTGAGCGAAACTCCTCCCGTATTTCCGGTAGATGCGCGGTGCTGCCAACTGCGTTCGGCGGGCGACTCTTGGCTCGGATCGGGCGCTTTCGCGTGCCGACCGCACTCCAAACCGAAACAAAATCACCGCACCATCGCGGTCCGAACAATGGCTACATCCGCCGAACTCCCAGCAAGCTCCACCGCAACAAACGCGCGCAGCACGTCCGCCGACGCCACCCTCGACGAGCTCGCGCAGCTCAAACGCCAGCTTCTCCAAGCCGAAGTCCGTCTCGCCAAATCTCGGGCGAACGCCGCCGGTGCTGAGGCCGACGTAAAAGTGCTGAGCGCGCGTCTTCGCGCGGTCAGCAGCAAGGGGCTGTAGCATTTCGTCGCCTCGCCCGGGAGGGCCGGCATTCACGCTGCCCCCATTTTCCTGCACAGCACGCGTTGCGTTTCGGAGCGCGCATCAACTGCACGAACACTCGTGCGTCACGACCCTCGTCGAGGTTTTTCCAGATGGACCACGCTTGTAGCTGACCACGTCGCGGCAGCACGCGGGCAGCTTGCTCCTTGCCGAAGGACTCTTCGCCTCCTCTGAGGACGCGGTCGCAACCGGCAGAGGCTTGTCGGCCTTCTTTGCTCGTCGTTGGAAATACTCCGCTCCGGGACCGGCGAACGAGGCTGACGCGAGTCCGAGGAACAGGGCCGCGACGATGACATTCTGGGAGGTTCTCATGATTCAGTCCTTTCTGCTTTTGTCGGGATCACGACGCCGTGACCCACGAAAGTAATACACCACTCAACGCGGTTTCCCTCGACGGTTCTGCGGGGATTTCGCCGCCGGGCGTTTCTGGCGCTGGTTACGGACAGCATCGAGCAGGGCGCCCAACAGCAGTCCGGCGATTCCGCCTGCCATCATGCGGAACATGGAGATGCCCTCCATGAATTCGTCGATCGCGCCGGCCATCCACCCGATGAGCAGGCCCCAGAACATCCAGGGAATTCCGGTTTCCAATGCCGGTTGTTTTCGTGCGCTTTTCTCGGCACGCGACATTTCAGGGTTTCCTCCCGCTTTTCGTTTTGAGGAGGCGCAGGGCGTTGGCGACGACCAGCAGCGTCGCCCCCGTATCCGCCATGATAGCCAGCCAAAGGCTGGTGATACCGAAAACGGCGAGCACCAAAAACAGCGCCTTCAAGCCAAGTGCGAAGGCGATATTGAAACGAATGATGCCGAGCGTGCGCTTTCCCACCCGCACAGCCTCGGCAATCATTCCGAGATCGTCGCGCATCAGGGCGATGTCAGCCGTTTCGATGGCGGCATCGGTGCCCGCCACGCCCATCGCGATGCCGAGGTTCGCCGTCGCCATCGCCGGGGCATCGTTGACGCCGTCGCCGACCATGCCCACGACGCCGTGCTTTGTGCGCAGTGTCCGGACTGCTGCCACCTTGTCTTCCGGCAGCAGGTCGCCCTTTGCCATGTCGATACCCACCTCGTGCGCGATGGCGTCGGCGGTCCGCTGGTTGTCACCGCTGAGCATGACGATCTGCTTGAGTCCGACCGCATGCAGAGCCGCGATGGCGGCGCGGGCGTTGCTCCGTACAGCATCGCCCACGGCGATCACACCGAGCACGCGTCCGGGAGCGCCACCGGCTGGTTTCTCACCGACAACAACGGCAGTGAGCCCGCTCGCTTCGATGGCGGAAAGTCGTTGTTCCAACTCCGGCGAACACACGCCGAGCTCGTGGGCGAAACGATGATTGCCGACAAACACGGCCATCCCTTCGCACATCGCTTCGGCACCACGACCGGGCTTCGCCTGGAAATCCACCGCCGCGTCGAACGAGATCCGCTGGTCTCGCGCCTGCGCGACGATGGCCTGCGCGAGCGGATGGGAGGAGTGTTCATCGATCGCCGCGGCGACCCGCAACGTCTGCTGCTCGCTCGCCGTGACCCGCTCGATACGAAGGACGCGCGGCTTTCCCTGCGTAAGCGTGCCCGTCTTGTCGAGAGCCAGCGCGCGCAGCTTCCCGATGGACTCCAGGTGCGCACCGCCTTTCACCAGCACGCCGCGGCGGGCGAGCGCCGTGAGCCCGGCGACGACACTCACGGGCGTCGATATCACCAATGCACAAGGACAAGCGATGATGAGAAGCACGCAGGCCCGGTAGAGCCATACCTGCCACTCTCCTCCGAACACGAGTGGCGGTATGACCAGGACCATGAGTGCCGCGATGGAAACCGCCGGAGTGTAGTAGCGCGCGAAGACATCGACAAAGCGCTGCATCGGCGCCTTCTGCTCCTGGGCCTCCTCGACCAGCCGGATGATGCGAGCGAGCGTCGTATCGCCCGAGCGTTTCGTCACGCGAATCTCCAGCGAGCCCTCGCCGTTGATGGAGCCGGCGAACACCGAATCGCCGGGCTGCTTGTCGACCGGCACCGACTCACCAGTGATCGGAGCCTGATTGACAGCGGAACGTCCGCCCGCGACGACACCGTCGAGTGGGATCCGTTCGCCGTTCTTGACGATGATGACGGCATCGACGGCGATCTCCTCCACTTTCGCTTCCACGCTACGGCCATCGAGCTTAACCAAGGCCGTATCCGGAGCGAGTTCGAGCAGAGCGCCGACCGCCCGGCGGGCGCGACGGTCCGCCCACCCTTCCAACCATTCGGCCACGCCGAAGAGCACGACGACAGTCGCCGCTTCGACCCACTCGCCGATACCAGCTGCGCCAAGGGTCGCGACCACCATCAAGAGGTTGATATTGGGGCGAAGTTGCCGCGCCGCCCCCCAAGCGCTTGGGAGCAGAAACCAGCCGCCAAACACGACCGCCGCGGCGGCGAGCCACTTGGGAACATCCGACTCTCCGAATTGCAGCCAGTGCAGGATCAGCGCCCCGACATTGAGCAGTGCAGCAACGGCGAGACTCCGGGTCGGCCAAGGACTCGGATCGTTGTGCTCGCAGCCGCAGCTTGAGTGCTCACAGCTCTCGTTTTCGTCGTGGGAACTCATATTGGGAAAGGCTTCCGGGCAACAAGTCTACGATACCGCAAGCGGTTGAAGTGGTAGTTCAAGGGGCGGCGAGGGCGGTGAACTAGAGGTGGCTGGCCCCCGCGTGAGTGCGAATCAAGAGCATGGCTGTGCCTTCCGGCCATTGCTCGACGGCCATGGAGAAATGCGCCGGCCATGGCGGCCCGAATCTCTTGCGTTGGAACCGCAGGGGAGACGAACGGAGCGCAAGACAAGTGCTTCTGGAATCGCGAAACTCCACGTCGACATGCTGGTCGCCGAACGGCCGGAAGCGCGAGGTGCGACGCACACTGCCGTTGAGCACCAACCGCCCGTCGACGATGCGCAGATCGGGGCCGACGAAATGCAGTCCATCGGCCGCCTCCGTAGTGATCGGCACGCGAGCGATCTTCGCATCCGGGGCCGAGATGGTCGCGCAGCCGCTCAAGAGTGCAGCGGCGATCAGTATCGGAACGAGTGATCTCATTGCTTTTTCCTGTCGGGATAGTGGATAACGAAGCTTTCTGCTGCGGAATCACCCTCCCGATAGAGGACGAGATGGATCCGGAACACCCACGGCGGGCGAATCTTCGCCGGGGAAAGAAGCGCGTCGCCGTCCCGGCTGAGCACGACCCGGTGATCATCCCGCGAAGGGGAGACCACGCGCGCAGAGCCCCGCTCGACATCGGGCGCCTGAGGTTGCTTTTCAGCGTCGAAGAACCGCAGGGTCAGCCGGTTTTCCAGCGCCTCGATATTGAGCCAACCGCCTTTCTCGCGGACGACGTTGACCCCTGTCTCGGGTAATGCCGGCTCCTTCGGAGCGGCCGAAATTCGCGTGATCGACGCAAGGAGGATCACCACGAGGAAGATCCAACGAACTGGTCTTGGAGCGAACATGGAATTTGTCCTCGGTATCGGGTTCTTGGTTCGGAGAAGGTGGCGGTGACGGGCCGGATCGCCCCGCCGCCGGTCAATGTCCGTGGCCCTCGTGCTCGCCTCCGGCCTCGGCGCATACGCAGGCGTATTCGGCACGCTTGCACTCGGCGCAGGCCTCCGCATGGAATTCGATGCGGTAATTGGACGACTTCGCCGCCGGGGCCGTCTTCAACTGCACCACTACGCGATAGCCCTCGCCGGCCGGTAACGGGGCCTTGGACACCAAGGCCCCGTCCTTGGTGGCGAAGTCCAGCTTTGTCTTCCCGGAGGGCGCCTCGGCTGTGACTGTCGCAACCTGCTCGGAAGCGGGCACGGGCTTCAGGTCAGCGTCATAGAAACTGATCACCACATGGTGGTTCGCATCGACGAAGAACTCCGCGTGCGGCGCGGCTTCGGTGAGGATGCGACCACCCTTGGGTCCAGGGATGGGCTTGGCGAACAACGCGCCAGCCGAGAAGGCGAGCGCAGCGAAGATACCTAGTGCGTATTTTGTTTTCATGGTTGCGGTGAATGAAGGGTGAACAACGGGACTATTGGGCTGCCGCCGGAGCCGCCGCCTTGGCGGCTGCCGGATCGCGTTCGAAGCGATCATAGAGCGCAGGCAGCAGGACCAGCGTGAGGAAGGTCGCGCTGATGATTCCACCGATGACGACGGTCGCCAGCGGGCGCTGGACTTCGGCGCCCGCCCCGTGCGCGAGCGCCATCGGGAGGAAACCGAGGGAGGCAACCAGCGCAGTCATCAGGATCGGCCGCAGCCGGGTGAGCGCGCCTTCGATCGTGGCCTCGCGAACCGTGCGCCCCTGTTCGCGAAGCTGGTTGAAGTAGCTCACGAGCATCACGCCGTTGAGCACTGCCACACCACTGAGCGCGATGAAGCCGATGCCCGCAGAGATGGAAAATGGCAGGCCTCGTAACCATAGGGATAACACGCCGCCGGTGACGGCGAGCGGAATCCCGGAGTAGACGAGAAGCGCCTGGCGCAGGCTCCCAAACGCGATGAAGATGAGCAGGAAGATCACCCCCAACGCGACTGGAACGATGACCGCGAGCCGGGCGCGGGCTTCCTGGAGGTTTTTGAACTGCCCACCGAACTCGATGTTGTAGCCGGGCGGCAGCTTGACCGTCGCGTCCACCTTGGCTTTCGCCTCGTTGACGAAGCTTTCCACGTCGCGGCCGCGCAGATTGACCATGATCGCGGCACGGCGTTGGCCGAACTCGCGAGAGATCGCGTTGACCCTGTCGGTCACCACGAAGTCCGCGACCTGCCCGAGGGTGATCACCCCCTCCTCGTGCGAGGACCGCAGCGGGAGGTGCTTGAGCTCGTCGAACGCCGCTCGCAGGTTTTCCGGCAGGCGCACCACAATGGGATAGCGCCGGTTGCCGTCGACAATCACACCGGTTTCCGTCCCGGCGAGTGCGGTGGCGACGGTGGCGTTCACCTCGCTCGCGTGGACGTTGTATCGAGTCATCGCCTCGCGGCGGAGTTTGATCTCAAGCATCGGAGCTTTGCCCAGCGCGTCGAACTCGACGTCGGCTGCGCCCGGCACGGTTTCGAGGATCTCGCGCGTCTGTGAGGCGATGCGCTCGATCTCGGCATAGTCGTCGCCGAAGACCTTCACCGCGATGTCCGCACGAGTGCCTTCGAGGATCTCGTTGAACCGCATTTCGATGGGCTGCGAGAACAGGTGCGACTCGGCGGGCAGCTGTGCCGCGAGTTCGGCCGCCATGCGTGTCGCAACCTGATCCTTTGTCAGCGTTCTCCCGTCCTCGTCTTTGGCCCATTCGTCGAAGGGCCGATAGAAGATGTAGGTGTCGGCGACGTTGACACCCATCGGGTCGGTCGCGACCTCGGCCGTACCGATACGGGAGAACGTGTGCGTCACACCGGGAAACTTCGCTTGGATGATCTTCTCCCCGCGCTCCTGCAGGGCCAGCGACGCATCGAGGCCGATGCTGTTGGTGCGAATCATGAACGTCGCAAACGAGCCCTCGTCGAGCTGCGGCACAAACTCCGCGCCGAGCCGATTGAACACCACGACCGAGAGCGCAAACAGGGCAATGGCCCCGCCGACAAACAGCCAGCGAAGTCGGAGCGCTACGTCGAGTGCCGGGCGATAGAGCCGTTTCGCAAAGCGAATCACGAAGTTGTCCTCTTCGGTGATCTTGCCGCGCAGGAAGTACGAGCAGAGCACCGGCATCAGCGTAAGCGCGAGAATGAGCGCGCCGACGAGCGCGAAGATGACCGTGAGGGCCATCGGCTTGAACATCTTCCCCTCGATTCCGGTGAGGGAGAGGATCGGCACGTAAACGATGGTGATGATGAGGACGCCGAAGAACATCGGCTTTCCCACTTCCTTCGCCGCAGCGAGGACGGTGTGCAGGCGCTCTTCGAGCGTGAGGGTGCGGTGCAGCTCATGTTGCCGCACACCGAGCCGCCTCACGATGTTTTCGACCATTACGACCGCGCCATCGATGATCAGGCCGAAGTCCACCGCGCCCAGGCTCATCAGATTGCCCGAGACACCGAACTTCACCATGCCGGTGATCGCGAAGAGAAACGAGAGCGGGATCGCGAGCGAGACGATCAGCGCGGCGCGCCAGTTGCCCAACAGCGCGAGCAGGACGACAACGACGAAGATCGCACCTTCGAAGAGGTTCTTCTCCACCGTGGCGATGGTGCGATCCACGAGGTCGGTGCGGTCGTACACGGTCGTGATCGTGACGCCGGCCGGGAGCTTCGGTTTGATCTCCTCGAGTTTTTCCGCAACGCGGCTGGAGATGATGCGGGAGTTCTCCCCGGCGAGCATGAGCGCTGCGCCGAGCACGGCTTCCTTCCCGTTGTGGGTCGCGGAGCCGGTGCGCAGGCTGCTGCCGATGCCCACGTCGGCCACGTCCCGGACCAGAAGCGGCTTGGCCGCGGCACCGCGGAACTTGATGGGCAGGGCCCCGATTTCGTCCGCGGTCTGCACGCGGCTGTCCGCACGAATCGAAATCTGCTCGCCGCCGATCTGCACGGCGCCACCGCCGGCGTTTTCGACATTTTCCCCGACGACTTCAGCCAGCTCGCCGAAGGTTACGCCTGTCGCAAGGAGCGCGTCCGGCCGCGGCAGCACGACGATCTGCTTCTCGTATCCACCGGACGCATTGACCTCGGCGATGCCGGGGACGGTGCGGAGCTGCGGTTTCACCACGAAATCGTGGATCGACTTCAGCTCCATGAGCTGCTCGGCGCGCGTGGCCGGCTTGTTCGCAGCCTCAGCCGTGTAGTCGACGACGTAATAGAAGATGTCGCTCAGGCCCGTGGTGATCGGCGCGAGCTTTGGGCTGAGTCCGGCGGGCAAGTCCTCCGCGGCATTCAGAAGTCGTTCGCTCACGAGCTGCCGCGCGCGGAAGATGTCGGCGTCGTCGCCGAACACCATCGTGATCTGTGAGAGGCCGGTCTTGGAGAGGGAGCGCAGCTCGGTCATGCCGGGCACGCCGCTCATTTCCATTTCGATGGGGAATGTAACAAGCTTTTCGATCTCCTCGGGGGCCAAGCCTTGCACCTCCGTGTTGATCTGCACCTGCACGTTGGTGATGTCGGGCGTCGCGTCGATGGGGAGCCGAAGCGCCGCCCAGATGCCCGCGCCAAGAAGGGCGAGCGCCCCGAGTAGCACGAAGACGCGCTGCCGAAGGGCAAATTCCAGAATCTTGTCGATCATGTTGGGAACAAAGGGATGCGATTAGTGGCTGTGGCCGCCGCCCTTGGTGAGGCGCAGCTCGGTAAGCCAGAGTTGTTCGACGGCGGCGGTTGCGACCACGTCGCCCGCATAGAGACCATCGAGGATTTCGATGAAAGCGCCGTCACCGGAACCGATCTGCACCGGGGTGCGCAGCAGGTGAGCGCCGTTGACGACATAAACAAACGTGCCCGTCGCCGTCCGCAGCAGGGCCGAGCGCGGAACAGCGACGCTGTCGCGGACGGGTCCGGCCAGGTTGAGCGTCACTGTCGTGCCGACCTCGGGACTTCCCGGGAGGGCGAAGACGACTTCGACTTGGTTCAGCGCCTTCGCAAGGTCGCGGTGCACCGCCAGAAGCTTCGCCTCGGTAAGTGGATGCTTTTCCAGGTCGTCAGCGATCTCGACGGGCATCAGGGAACTGGCGCGCGCAGGCGGTCCGGCATCAAACACGGATGCGGTGAGCTCGTAGGTGTGAGTTACCGGCCGCTCTTCGACCTCGCCGGTCTGCACTCCCAGCGCCTCCTTGGTGCGGTCGATCAGGAGAAGCCCCTGGCCTTCCTTGAACTTCGCCGGCGCCTCGCCTTCTTCGGAGGTTTGTTCGTCGTGGTCGTGCCCGCCTGACTCGGCACCGGACTCCGCCTTGCCGCAGCCCGCGAGCGCAAGCGCCGCAACGAGTGGTATCGCCACGAAAATCGGATGGAAATGGCTCATGGCGTGGTCTCCACCGCGTTCAGTTCAAGACCGGTCAGAAGCTGGAGCGAGCTGCCCGCTTCGAGAGCCTCCTGCTGCGTCTCGGAGAGAGCGTCGATCGCTTCGAGATAGGAGTTCTGCAGTTCGACGTAGGTCGAGATCGGCACCGCGCCGAGGCGGTAGTGGCGGTCGGCGAGTTCGGCGGAGTCGCGGAACTTGCTCGCCGCATCCGGCGCCCACTTCGCTGTCTCGGCGAGCTTGGCCGCAAAACGGTGCGCAGCGGTGATCACCTCGCGCTCCATGTTGCGCTGCGCAACCAGCACCGCCGTCTCAGCCTGCCGACGCCGCGCCTCAGCGGCGGCGACGTTTGCTCCGGTACGACCGCTGATGGGGAGCGGAAGGGAGAAACCAACTCCATAGGTGCGCTCTTTGTCGCCAGCCGTCTCTTGCGCGAAATAGGGGCTCACCGTGAAGCTCGGGCGCCCTTCGTTCCGAGCAAGGGCGACCACCAGCCCCTGTTGCTCCAGCTCGATGCGAGCAGAGCGAAACTCGAAATTGTTCTCCCGGGCGGCGGTGAGCAGCTCCTCCAGCCCCGGTGTGGCCCTGAATGCGAGCCTAGCTTGGGATACCGTGACCGGCGTATCCACCGGCAAGCCGCGAAGCTGGTTGAGTTCCACGAGTGCGGCCTGAACGGCGAGTTTTGCCTCGGTCGCACGGTGTTGCAGCGTGAGTTCCTGCGCTTCGATCACGCGTGTCTCCAGTAGGGGGGTGACACCGCCCGGATCGCGGGCGAGGAACAGCTCGCGCAAGGCCTGATACCGAGCCGCGACCTCGGCAGTCGCCTCCGCGCGCTCGTGCGCCGCATGCAGGCCAAAGGCCAAAGTGCGGGCGCGATTGCCGAGCGCGGCGCGGAACCGAGCCAGCCCCAGCTCCGCCAAGGCGATGTCGTGATTCGCGATGGCCTTGCGCAGCGCAAGGCGACCGGGCCATTCGAATGTCTGGGAGATAGACACCGACCAGGCGGTGCCTTCGCCGGCAAGAATGCCGCCGGCATCAGTCACTCGTTTGCGACCGACGCTTAATGAGAGCTCTGGATTCTCGCGAGTGCCGGCGGCCTTGCGACCCGCCTTGGCTGCCGCGATCTCGGCCTCGTAGAAGGCCAGTTCCGGGTTCTTGGCGATGATATCGCCGACGATGGCTTGCACTGACGCGGAAGCGGATGGCTCCGGCGTAAACTGAGCCCGCGCAGAAGTGGCGAGCATTAGGAGCCCGACGAGCGGACTGATACGGAGTGAAAAAGGGAATGACTTCATTGGAAAAGAAAGGAGGGGTGCGGAAAAATGGGCGCAACGAGGCCCGAGAACGCGTCGCGCAGGCCGCGCAGACGCAGTTACGGAAAGAAGGCCGGCCGGTCCGCGCAGGGACCGATCAGGCCTGAATCACCGAAGGAGCACGCGGCGACTGTGCCGCCCGGCGCTCAAAATGCCACGTGGGCACCCAACCAAGAGGTTCCAGGTCTCCTTGCGTGAATCCCGGGAGCGGCTCGGAGAGCATCACCGGCACCAGCAGATGGGCGCACAAGATGCAGAGGCCCTCGTGGAGCACCGGAGCGGTAACCTTTACAGTCGAGCTCGACGACGGAAAGGATCCGCGTTCGACCAACGTGCAGCCATCATGGGTGCATGGGCCGCTGCTGGTGCAACACAATGGTGCGGACCCGTCATCCGAACCTGTTTGGATCAGATCCGCCGCCTCCAATCCGCAGTGCTGGGTCGCTACTAGCCAGACGGCTAGAAGCAGAAAACCAGTGAGGCGGCGGAGAACGGACATGAGCGGTACGAAGGGAAGCTAATACCGTTTGTCAACTCCTCTGATGCTCCGACCGATGCCGAGTCAGAAGCGACCACGGTAGTGGAGCTTGTATCCAATCAAGAGAGAAGTAGCGCCACACCAGCAATGGTGTCGTCAACGGGAAGGGCGGCCTTCGGCTAGGGTGATTTGTGCGCACTTCCTCCTCGCTGTTCGCGTGGGCGCTCCTGTGAACGCAGCAGACGCTACCGTGGAAATTTCTGACGGTGTCCGGCGTTTTGCGGACTCAGCGATTTCCCGGACAGTGTCTGGGAAATCGCTCGGGCGGTCCCGCAATGCCGAACCGACGCCTGGGTTGCCGAGTCGTGCGCGAGGCTGGCCCGAAAGGCGGCCTCGTTCCATGTGTGCTCACGACGGTTTGGCGTCTCCGGTCTTTGGTGTTATTTGCTCCCTCTGTTTCTTGAACAGGCTGCGTTCGAAGCCCGGGTAGGTGACGCGCTCTGGCGTGACGTGCACGTAGCCCATCTGCATCGCAAAGCAGACCAACTCTCCTTTGTGGTGCAGGCCGAGCTTTCCCATGATCGATTTGCGGTGCGTGTTGACGGTATGCGACGAGACGCTGAGCCGTTCGGCCGCCTGATGGTCGTCGGAGCCGTCGCCGACCGCCGACAGGACCATTTCTTCTCTCGGGGTCAGTTCATCGAGGGTGACCCGACGGGGCCGCTTGATGTGCGGCTGAAACGTTTCGCTGATATACGCCCGTCCTTCGATCACCGTCTCAAGTGCTTTGTTGAAGTTGGTGTGACCATCGCGGTGCACATCGAAGAGGCCGTTGTAGCGCAGCCCGCGGAGGAGCGAGAGCGTGCGCGCGTCGTGACGCGAGGTCACGACAAGGATCGGCAGCCGGCCATCGCCGAAGGGTTCGAGGTGTTCGAGACCGTCCATGTCCTCGACGTGGGCGCCGGTGATGAAGAGGTCGGGCTTCGCGGTCTGAATGGCTTCGAGGGCGTCAAAGCCCTTCTGGTACACATCGACCTGGGCTCCGCGCCGGAACTGTTTCACGAGCCGGGCGAGCATCTCACCGTAGAGGCGGTCCGACTTGAGGATCACGACCCGGAACGGTAGGTTTGAGGGTGGCGACATGGTCAGGGGCAGCGGGGCGCCAGTTCAAGTTGCCGGCCATTCTCGCCGGGGCGCAGGCGGCCGGTGCCGGCGCCGCCGCGCAGCAGGTCGTGCGCGAGGGCGTTGCGGACCAGCAGCTCCGTGGCGTCGCGCATCGGCCGGGCGCCGAGGCGTTCGTGGTAACCGCGCTGGATCACGATGTCGGACACGGCGGGCTCGGGCGTGACGACGAAGCCGCGGGCGCCGAGCGCCGCGCATTCCTTCGTGATCATGCCGCCGGCAATTGCGCACTGAGCCTCGTAGTCGAGGCGGTTGAAGACGACGGTGACGGTGATGCGGGCGAAGATCTCGGGCCGCAGTTCGCGCTGGGCATCCTGCCGTACGAGCCGCTCCATCGTCTCGTACTTCGACTTGCGCATCGTCATGATCCGCTGTGCACCGATGTTGCTCGTGAGGACGATATACCACGCGGAGAAGTCCAACACGCGGTTGCGGCCGGTCGTGAGGCGAGCGGCATCGAGCAACTGGAGGAGCACATCGAGAACGCGCGGGTGCGCCTTCTCGATTTCGTCGAAGAGCAGAGTGCCGCGGCCCGCGCAGCCGTCGAAGCCCTCGGCGATCCGCCCCGGCTCTTCGCTCGTCCCGAGCAACAGAGCCAGGCGGTCCGCGGTCTGATACTCGGACATGTCCAGGCGGACCACGCGCTCCGGTCCGATCAGATCCTCCGTGAAACGCAGCGTGAGTTCGGTCTTCCCGACGCCGGTCGGGCCGAGGAAGAGGAAACTCGCCTTCGGCCGACCGGGCGACGTCAGTCCGAGTTCGCCGTGTTGCAGTCGCTCGGCAACCAAACCGATGGCGTGATCCTGCCCGGTGATGACCGCCTTCAATCTCGCGGGCAACGTGCGGAGGCTTTCGCGTTGGGTATCCGTGAGATTCATGCGGCGGGTTACCAGGTGGCGGCCGCACTGCCCGCCGTGGTGGCGACGGGCGCGGCGGCCGGGGCGCTTTGCTCCTGACGGCGCCCGGCTTCCATCTGCTTGTGCGCCTTGAGCACCTCGGCGCTTTGGCGCAGCAGCAGTGCGTACTGCTCCTGCATCTGCTTCTCGGTTTCGGCAACCGAAGCCTGCATCGCCCGGATGGCTCCGGTGATCTCGCGTTGCGTCGCGAGTTCGGCGGCCAGCTCGGCGCTCGCCGGCAACGGTGCGACACTTGCCGGCGGAGCCGAGGTACGCGGGGCGGTCGCCAACTCGTCTGCCGCGTTGAGCGGCACGCGCGTGCGCCGGAAAACGGCGTGCGGTTCGTGGCGCACCGCGGGGTTGGCGGGATCGCGGTAGCCTCGTACCTCGTAACGCGTCTCGACGACCTTGGTCGGAGAGAGCGCCGCGACCGGCGCGGTCTCGGGGGCGTGCACGGCCGCAGGACGCGTGGAGGTGCAACCGGTTGCGAGGAGGGGGAGGAGGAGAAGTCCGGAGAAGCGCACGGTCATCCTTTCGTTGGGTTCGGTGAAGACGGTTGGGCGGCGCCGTCCGGCGGGACGAGGGCGGCAGCCGTTTGCCTGATCCCGGCCAGGCTGGCCTTGTGCGGATCGACCGCCTCCAGCACGTAGACGTAGAATTCCTTCCCGGCGGCGACGCGGACGAAGTAGCCGTTCTCTTCGATGTCCTTGAGCGTGCGCTGGGCATAGAGATCGAACACATCACCCGCGCCTTCGCGTACGCCGTTGGAGACCGAGCCGGTGATCGTCGTGCCGAGCGCGGTCTGCGTGCGGTCCTGCGTCCCGCGGGCGAAGCCGCTGAGCGCGGAGGCGGCGAGCAGTTTCAGCTCCTGCAGGTCGTCGCTCGACATGAGCCGGCCTTTGATCCCGCCCGAGCCATCGGTGATGCCATAGCCGTCGACTTCGTGGTCGTATTCGCGATCCAGCGCCACGCCGTGGAACGGCAGCTCGCGCCCGTCCTGCCAGACGAAGCGCCACGAGCCGTTGGCCGTGACGCGGTCGCGCAGTCGGCCGGCGCGCGCTATCCCGTGCACGAGTGTGTTCGCCGGAATGACTAGCTTCCCGTTCTGCCAGACATCCTCCAGCAGGAGCGCGATGACCGGCGTTTCGAGGTTCGCGCTGTCGACGGTGTTCACGAGTTTGCACTTCAGCAGCGTGCCGAACGGGATGAAGCGCTCGGGCGCCTGCGGCTCCATCCGCACCGCCGGCGCGGAGGACGCGTCGTAGCTCGCGAGCAGGGACGCGACACGGATCTTGCGCGGCTTTGGCTCCTGTTTCGGGGCTGGGCGCGTGTTCGCGCCCGCTTTCGCGCCAGGAGCTTCGGCCGTGGCAGGGACCGCCGGCCGGAACGGCACGATTCCGTTGCCCGGGGCCGGCTTCTCGCTCGTCGACTCGCCTGCCGGGCGCGCCTGTTGCGGCAGGCCGTTCTCGAGTCCTTGGTTCAGCGGCATCCGCATCTGGCCGAGTTCGACCTTCTTGCGGCTCTGCGCGGCGAGTTTCTCCGCCTCGCGCACGCCGGCCTGGTGGCGGCTGTAGATCCACAGGCCCGTGAAAAGGACCGCGACGAAGATCACGAAGAGCCCGAACTTGCTCTTCAGAAACCGGGCGAGGCTGCGCGGGTTCATGGCGTCCCCTCCTTGGCCGGCGTCACTTCCGCGACGGCCGCCACGGGTGCGCCGCGGCGCGCGGAGTCGATCAGGATGGTGAACGCGTTGTCGGCGCTGAGGTCGTTGCGCGTGCCATCGGGCATGCCGACCACGGCGAACTCGGCGTCGGCGCTCTCGCCCGGGGCGAGCGTGCGCGGGCCGTTGGCGATCGATTGCTGAAAACGTTCCTGCGCGACGCGGGCGGCGAAGGTGCTCGGCGCGAGATCGAGCACGGCATCCGTCGTGTTCTTGAGCTGGAGGAGAAACACGACGGCGTCCTCCTTCGAGAATCGGTAGACTTCCTGAACCGTGACTTCGAGATCGGGCAGGACGACCTTTCGGTTCTGCGCGCGGAGGGTCACGCCTTCGACGGCTTTCGGCACCGAGCGGACGAGCACCGGGTAGGCGCGGGCTCGATCCAGGAGGCTCAGGCCGATGCGCGGTGAAAACTTCACCGCGTCGGGCGGGCTCTCGACGCGTACCGCCGCCGGAGCTGTCGGCCGCTTGAAGACCGCGCTGGCGACGGAGTTCGCGGCGACGGTGCGCAGTTCGATCACGTAGGCGGAGCCTTCGTAGATGGCGGTCAGTCGCGCGGCAGCATCCGGTGCGAGACTGCGAACGAGGATGAAGTTGGCGCCGGGCGCGTGGGTGACGTGGAAGCGCAGCGGCGTTCCCTCTTCGACGTCGACGGCGGCTTTGCCGTTCTCGATCAGCATGTCGGCGCCGGCGACGGCCGAGAGCGGACCGGGGAACACGACGGTCGTGACCTCACGGGACACCGGCAGATCGACCGCTTGCCGCGGATCGAGCGGGAATTCCCGGATCGGTTGCGCTGTCAGCCCGGTCGCGGCTCCGAGCAGGAGTGCGATTGTTCTCCACATCCCCATGATACGTCTCCTCAGGTTTTGACGGCTTCGACTTGGAACGCAGCGACCGCGGTCGGATACCGCCCGTTTCGCGTGAGGTCCGGATTGACCAGGAACTTGAACTTCACCCGGTAGCGCAGCACCTCCGTGATCGGCGCGCCCTGGAACGCGCCGACGCGGATCAACTGGA
>JAEXPG010000545.1 GCA_023447015.1 Verrucomicrobiota bacterium | reverse complement strand
CGGGCGAGTTCGGCGGTGGTGCCGATGTCGGTGCCTCCGCAGGTGGCGAGAATCGTCTCGTCGGGCTTCACCGGCTGGGAGGCCCAGAAGATGCGGGGTCCGCCCGCGAGGATTGGTTCAGCGACGGACCAGTCGGTGCCCGCTCGGTATTCCTGCAGGTTCGAGAAACCGTCGTGATCGAGGTCGGAGCCGGCGTCGGCGCCCAGCGGGTTCGCGCCGTAGATCGTTTCCCAGTAGTCGGGCAGGCCGTCGCCGTCGGAGTCCTTCTGGTCGGGCCGCGTGCCGAGCAGAAGCTCTTCGGCGTTGGAAAGTCCGTCGGAGTCTTGGTCCTTTTCGAGGAAGCGGAGCCTGAAAAAGGGGCCTAGAAGGGGGACTGCACCACCCACCGTGCGCGAGATTTCGCCATCGACGCCGAGGTTGGGCGAGGTGTCGTCGCCCCATGTCGTGAGGTTGGACGAGGACTCGATGACGTAATTCTTGTGACGAGACGCGGACCAGCGCAGGACGAGGGCGCCGGCGTTGTCGGGGGCCAGGGTTGTGAACGGGCGGCTCTGCGGGTTCAGCGGGTCGGTGCCGGCGTAGGACTCGAGGAGATTGGAGGCGCCGTCGCCGTCGGTGTCGCCCGCCGGATCGTTGGCCGCCGGGTAGGCCGCGGCCCAGACGTCCGACATGCCGTCGTGGTCGAGATCGACGGAGGCGTGGAGCGTGGTAGGCGCGAGAAGCGCGACCGGGAGGAGGAGAGCGGACCGCAGTTTGCCTGTCATGATGAAGACTGGTGATGGTGGCGGCTTGCGCGTTCAGCGCACGGGCGGGGCGACGAGCTGTTCCCAGCGCAGGCGGGAGCGGACGAGGTGGTTGTCGAGGCGCGGGTCGCGGAGGTTGTAGGTGTGGAGCGTCATCGGGCCGGAGAAGCCGACGGCGGCGAGGGCCTGGAGGAACGGAGTGGGGTCGTAGGTGCCCTGGTCGAGGGGCTTGATGTCGCCACCGTTGTTGGAGCCGTTGATCGAGGCGATGGCGAGGTAGGGCGCGGCGTCGGCGACGGTGGTGGCGATCTGCGCCATCTTGCCGGCGGCTTGCTCGTGGCAGAGATGGATCGACAGGCGCACCTCGGGATGGCCGAGCGACGCGAGGTCGCGGTAGAGGGAGAGCGCCTCGGAGGTGCAGACAAAGGTGGTGCCGGCGTGAGGGTAGAGCACGAGGCGGCCATTCTTCGCGGCGCAACGGTCGGCGATGGTATGGAGTTTGGCCAGCGCGGCGGCGCGGCCGGCGGCATCGTGGGTGCCCGCGATCACGACCCAGAGCGCGCAGTCCATGCGCACGAGCTGGTCGAGAATCGGATCGAGTATCTTGGTGATGAAATCGGCGGTGAGCGGGTTGCTGTCGACCCACCAGAGGAGGGCAGGGATGCGGAACCTGCCGGCCTGGACGTCGGGATGGTCGGCGAACTGTTCAAGGCGGGTGGCGCTGACATCGTAACTGGAAAGCGCGAGGCCGGCGTAGCCGGCAGTCTGCGACAACGCGATCTGCTCGGCCGGCGGGATGGTCCAGTGGGAGTTGGCGAAGCAGAGCGCGAAGGGCAGCAGCGGGCAGGCGAGGGTGGTGCGGGCGCCGGCGTAGGGATCGGTGGCCGGGACGCGGTTGAGCTCCTCCCAGTCGGTGATGCCGTCGGCGTTCGCGTCGTGGTCGAACGCCTGCACGCGCCAGTAGCGCGCGGTCGCGGTGTCGGTGGTCGTGGTGAAGCGGACGGTGACGGCGCAATCCGGTTCGGTGCAGACGAGCTGGTTGACCGTGCCCCAGCTGGTGAGGTTGGTCGAGGACTGGAGGCGGTAACGTTTGCCGACAACGCCCCGCCAGTGCGCCACAAGGTCGCCCCTGTTGAAGGTGGAGTAGCTGGTACCCGGGTCGACCGCGATGGACGCGGTGAGCCGGTCGGCGGGATCAACGGGGTTGGTGCCCGCGAGGGACTCGGCGAGGTTGTTGGCGCCATCGCCATCGGGATCGGCCGTCGGACCGCCGGCGGTCGGGTAGAGCGAGGCCCAGACATCGGAGATGCCGTTGCGGTCGGTGTCGACGAGGCCGCGCGAGGGCGTGACCATGGCGCAAGCGACAAGCATGGCGACGGTGATGATCGCACGACGGCGGTCGTGCACACTGGTGCGGTGGGGGAGCATGGGGAGTCGGAGGCGCCGGGCGCCGGATGGCGTGGGGGCGCAAGGTTGCCGAAGGGCTCCGGCCGGTACAATCGTCGCGGCGGGGGCGGCGGCGGTTTTACAGGTTGCTGCAGAACGGACGGGCGCGGAAGCCGGCGCTGTGGGCGGGCCCGAGGGGTGATGAGGCCTGAGGCGCGAAATGGCCCCCCGGAAAAAGTTTTGGTTGATTTCGGAAAACCGCCTACTACGGTGCACCCCTTTTCAACTTCGGCCTGCCCCTCTCCCGGGGGATACAGACCACCTCCAATCCGCATTTTCCATGAAGCAGCTCAAGCTCAACGTCACCGCCCGCGAGGGCAAAGGTCGCAGTGCCTCGCGCCGTCTGCGTTCGAGCGGGAAGATCCCCGCCATCCTCTACGGAAAGCAAACCGAACCGGTTCAGCTCGCCGTCGAAGAGCCGGAGTTCCGCCGCCTCCTGAAGGCCATCGGCGGTTCCGCCTCGCTGCTCGAGTTCAAGCGCCCGGATGGCCGCGACGCGATCTCCTTCATCCAGGAAGTCCAGAAGGACCCGCTGACCGACGAGTACCTCCATGTCGACCTCCACGAGGTCGCCCCCAATGAGAAGATGGAGATCAACGTCGGCGTGCGCATCCTCGGCGAGTCCGACGGTGTGAAGAACGAAGGCGGCATCCTTGATGTTTCCGCCCACTCGCTGCGCATCCGCTGCCTGCCGAAGGATCTGCCGGAGTTCATCGACGTCGATGTGAGCGCGCTGAAGGTCGGCGAATCGATCCACGTCGCGGCGATGAAGAAGATCGACGGTGTCGAGTTCCTCGACAGCCCGAAGCAGCCCGTTGTGGCCTGCGTCGCTCCCGCCGCCGAGGAGGAAGCCACTCCCGCCGCCGGTGCTGCCGCCGCCGAGGGCGCTGCTCCCGCCGCTGGTGCCGCTCCCGCCGCCGGTGCTGCTCCTTCCGCTGGTGCCGCTCCGGCCGCCGGTGCCGCTCCCGCTGCCGGTGCCAAGGCCGCTGCTCCCGCCGCTGGTGCGAAGCCGGCTGCTGCTCCGGCCGCGAAGGCTCCCGCCAAGAAGTAAGTTTTCACCTGCGCGGGGGGCCCCCCCCCCCCCCCCCC
>JAEXPG010000514.1 GCA_023447015.1 Verrucomicrobiota bacterium | reverse complement strand
GGTCTTGATGATGCGGGTGACCTCGGTGCTGGAGCCGCGGAGCGCTTCCATGGCTTCGTTGAGGCGGTGCATCTGCCCGGCGCCCTGTTCGGCTGCGGTGCGGGTGTCGGCGGCGGAGTGCTGGGCGCGGGCGGCGTTCTCGGTGTTGTTGCGGGTCATGCTCGCGATCTCCTCGAGCGTGGAGCTGGTCTCCTCAAGCGAGGCGGCTTGGGTGGAGGAACCCTCGGCGACGGTGGCGGAGGCGTGGCGCACGGCGCCCGCCTCGGAGGTGGATCGCTCGGCTTCGTCGATGAGCTGTGCCGTGGTGGCGAGAATGGGGCCGACGATGCTGCGGCCGAGGCGGCGGGCGGCCTCGAGCACGAGCACGACACCGGCGAGGGCGGCGATGCTGGCCCAGAGGCGGCGGGCGCGGGCGTGGGCGGTGAGGTCGGCGCAAGTGGCGATGAAGTCTTCCCGGACTCGGGCGATCTCCTCGCCGAGTTTGCCATCGAGGAAAGCCCAGTGCGGCGCCCACTCGGCCTCGGAAGCGATCGGCGCGGGGGTGTCGCTGTTCGCCGCTTGGGCGTGTTGAAGGATGAGGTCGGCAGCGGTTCTCCAGTCGTTCGATTCGTGGACGGCGACGAGGTGGTCGCGTTGCGCGCCTTGGCTGAAGGCGAGCACATCCTGCCAATAGACTTCGGCGAGGTTCACACTGTTGATCATCCCGTAGGTCTCGGAGGGCCCGAGCTTGCGGCCGTTCTTGTCGGCACGGAGCTGGTGGTAGTAGAAGACCACTCCGCCGGCTTCGGTGATTGTCTTGCGGGCGAGCATCAACTTGGAGAGCACGCCGAGCTTGCGGACGACGACGTCCTTTGTGGTGACGTCGACAAGGAAGGGGAGGACGCTGCTGATGTCGCGCCGGGTGCCGCGATAGCCCTCCATGATGGGGACGCTGTCGGAATCGTTGACCTGACTGTAGACCTTCTGGCGGAGAGCGGGGAGATCGGCGATGCGCCTGTCGATGGCGTCGAGGGCGGCGCGAAGTGGGGTGGAGAGGGTGGTGGCGTCGATCAGGGCACGCTGGGTTTGGTAGAGGCCAATCGCCTCGTCGGAGGCGCGGCGGGCGTTCTCCTGCTTCTCGCGTTCGGTGCGGCGTTCCGTTTCGGTGCCAGCCCAGGTGGGCTTGAAGACGTACCAGTTGCTCGACTCGGCATCGATGCGTTGGTCGAGGTCGCCGAGTTTCCAGACCGTCTCCGCGAGCTGCGCCAGGGTGCGCAGCTCTGAGACCTCACCGTGGGCACGGCGGATAATCAGGAAAGTTGGCACGAGCCCGCCGAGGACGGGAAGGAGCACCAGAAGAAGAATCTTCCGTTCAAGACTCAGGTTATGCATGGAGGGACGGATGGCTCCATCGTGCATCGGTCCGGATCATCGCGACTTGAGTTGCGATCGTGATGCGCTGGCGGAGCGGACGGCCGATCTAGGGTGGACTGCTGGTTTCAGCGGCTTCGCCGGGGCACGAGGCGCGCGGGGCCGACCATGTGCGATAGCAGGAGAGATCTTTGCCTTCTGAGGTGCGTGCTGGTTGCTTGGGGTGCCCCATCATGAATCCCTTTGCCTCTTGTCTCCTGCTGGCTGCCTTCTGCTGCGGCCAGATGGCCGGTGTCGCTGCGTCCGACGCGACGTCTACTGCCTCACGACCGCGGTTGCTGGTGATGACGGATATCTCGAACGAACCTGACGACGAGGAATCGCTCGTGCGGCTGCTGGTCTATAGCAACGAGTATGAGATTGAGGGGCTGGTTGCGACGACATCGGTCTGGTTGCGCGACCGGGTGCGGCCCGAGCTGATCGAACGCAGCGTGGACGCTTTCGGCGCGGTGCGGACGAACCTCGCACTGCATGCCGACGGTTACCCGCATGCCGAGGAGTTGCGCGCGAAGGTGAAGGCGAGCTGCCCGGTGTTCGGCATGGCGGGCGTCGGCGACGGCAAAGATACGGAAGGTTCGCGCTGGATTGTGCAGGCGACCGACCGGAACGATCCGCGGCCGCTGTGGATTGCGGCGTGGGGCGGGACGAGCTGCCTCGCGCAGGCGTTGTGGGACGTGCGGCGCACGCGGACTCCGGCGGCGACGGCCGCCTTTGTCGCCAAGCTGCGCGTCTACGCGATCTCCGATCAGGACGACGCGGGCCGCTGGATCCGCAGCACATTTCCGCAACTCGAGTACATCGTGAGCCCGACGACGATCGACGCCGACGAGTACCACACGGCGACTTGGGGCGGAATTTCGGGCGACCGCTTTTTGCGGAACGGTCCGCTCGAGCACTTCGAGCTTGTCGATGTTCCGTGGCTGACCGCGAACATCCGTGAGAACCACGGGCTGCTCGGCGCGCTCTACCCGGCGCCGGTCTATCTGATGGAGGGTGACACTCCGTCGTTCCTGAACCTGATCGCAAATGGCCTCGCGGCCGACACGGACCCGGCCTGGGGCGGGTGGGGCGGGCGCTACACGTTGCGGCAGGCAACAGGCGAAACGCGCCCGATCTGGACGAACAGCCGCGACACTGTCCGCACGCGCGACGGTCGCACCCACACGAGCAACCAGGCGACCGTGTGGCGCTGGCGAGAGGCGTTTCAGCACGACTTTGCGGCGCGGATGGACTGGTGCGTGAAGCCGTGGGCGGAGGCGAACCACAACCCGGTCGCCGTGGTGAACGGAGTGGCGGGCAAACAACCAGTGCGGATCGTCGCGGCGCCGGGTGAGACGCTTGCGTTGTCCGCTGCCGGTTCGCGCGACCCGGACGGAGACGGGCTTTCGTACCGCTGGTTCTACTATCCCGAGGCGGGCGGTGCTGGGGGGCGGCCGGAGACGCTGCAAATCGACGGTGCGCTCACTGCGGACGCCAAGGTGATGATCCCGGCCGGTGCATGGTCGGAGCTGCATCTGATCCTGGAGATCCGCGATAAGGGCAAACCCTCCCTCTTCAGCTATCGGCGGGTGATTGTTGGGCGTCGGGAGTAGCGCTGCGTCGGGCGATCACCGGCGTAATCGCCTGCCGCGGGGTCTTGCGGCTGCGTGTTGGTTGGTCCTTGCGGACTCCGAGGCGGGCGCCGGCGCCAAGGTTCACTTGGGCGGCAACGGCGTTGCGTCCCATGACTCGGCGCAAAAAAAGCGCCGGCTCAATTGAGAGCCGGCGCCGAAGGAGGTTGCGATCGGAGGGGGGCCGCGGGGAACACTCAGCGATACTCTTCGCCGGAGATGGCGTTGAGGACCTTGTAGTTCTCCACGTGGTAGTTCGGGTCGGCGCGGAAGGAGAGCTTCACGCCGTAGTTCTTCTCCATGCGGACGAGCAGGTCGGCATCCTCGACCTTGAGGCGTTCAAGGACGCCGGGGTGGACGAGGACGCGCAGCGAGAACTCCTTGCCCGGGTAGCGCAGCTGGAGGCGGCGCACGATCGAGCCGAGGCGGCGCTGGAGTTCGACCGAGACCGTTGTCGCCGACTTCACGATGCCGCGGCCGCGGCAGTAGGGGCAGTCGGTGTAGAGGTTGGAGGCGAGGGACTCCTGCTGGCGCTGGCGGGTCATCTGCATGATGCCCAGCGTCGAGATCGGGAGGATGTGGTTCTTCGCCTTGTCCTCGGACATCGCGGCCACCATGCGATCGAACACTTGGTTGCGGTGGCGCCGCTCCTTCATGTCGATGAAGTCCATGATGATCAGGCCGCCCATGTTGCGCAGGCGGATCTGACGCGCGATCTCGGTGGCGGCCTCGAGGTTGACCTGGAAGATCGTGTTCTTCTCCTCGCCGGACTTCGCCTTGTGGGAGCCGGTGTTGACGTCGATCGCGACGAGCGCCTCGGTTTCGTCGATGACGATCTGGCCGCCGGAGGGCAGCTGGACGTGACGGTTGAAGGTCTGCTCGATCTGGCGCTCGATGTTGAAGCGTTCGAAGATCGGGATGCTGTCGTTGTAGTGGTGGATCTTCGAGCGCGAGCGCTTGGAGATGAGTCCGACGATCTCCTGCACGCGGTGGAAATCGGGCTCGTTGTCGATGAGCACGCGGTCGACATCCTCGGTGAGGAAGTCGCGCACGGTCCGCTCGACAATGTCCGGCTCTTGATAGAGGCAGGAAGGCGGACGGTCATGCTCCATGCGGCGGGAAATCTCCTCCCACTTCTTGAGCAGGATGTGGAGGTCGCGGACGAAATAGCGCGACTTCTTGCCTTCGCCGGCGGTGCGGACGATGACGCCCATGCCTTCGGGAATGGTGAGTTCCTGGAGCATCTTCTTGAGACGCAGGCGCTCCTTCGGATCCTCGATCTTGCGGGAGATGCCGCACTGGTCGGAGTAGGGCATCAGCACGAGGAAGCGACCGGGTAGGGAGAGGTTGGTCGTGGTGCGCGGGCCCTTGGTGCCGATGGGCCCCTTGGTGACCTGCACAACGATCTCGGTGCCGGGCGGGTAGAGGCCGGGGATGTCCTTGAGGGTGACCTTGGCCTTGTCCGACTGCTTGGAGGAGCGGTTAACGCGGACGACTTCGACGGAGGAGTCGGCGGCGGCCGGGAGGATGTCCCAGTAGTGGAGAAAGGCGTTCTTGGTGAAACCGATGTCGACGAACGCGGCCTTGAGGCCCGGGTCGAGATTCTTGACTCGGCCCTTGAAGATGCCGCCGACCATGCGGTCGTCGGATTCGCGCTCGATCTCGAACTTGTCGAGGATGCCGTCGACGAGGAGCGCGACGCGCTTCTCGAGCGGTTCGGAGTTGATGATGAGTTCGCGGAAGGCGCCCTTCTCCTTCTTGGTGAAGAGGGAGAGGATCTTCTGGATCAGCGGGCGCTGTTTGGCGCGTTCGGCGGCCTCCTTCTTGAGGGCGGAGGGGTCGACGCGTTCGGCGTTCTGATCGTTGGGCGGTTGGGCGAGTTCGTCGTCGTGGATTTTGTTAACGTCGGTTGGAGGGACGTTGGTTTGTTCGCTCATTGGGTGCGGTGTCCTGTCGTTGGACGGGATTCCCTGGGGCGGCAGGCGCTGTGCGACTGGCCGGTGCGGGCGTGCGGGGCCGGAAGTGGGGAGCTAGAAATTCTTCCGGAACCGGTAGACGCTCTGGACCAAGCCTTGCAGCAGACAACAGCTGAGCACAAAGGAACCACCGTAGCTAAGGAAGGGAAGCGGCAGGCCGGTGATGGGCATCAATCCGATCGTCATGCCTATGTTGACGAAGACGTGCATCGCAATGATCACCGAGACCCCGAGAGCGAGGTAGGTGCCAAAGCGGTCGCGAGCTTGGCCCGCGATACGCACGCCGTTCATGAGCACGACGCCGAAGAGAGCGATCACCGTCAGGCTTCCCAAAAAGCCTTTCTCCTCCGCCAGCACGGAGAAAATGAAGTCGTTGTGGGCCACCGTCGAGGGGAGGTAGCCGAGTTGGGCCTGGGTGCCTTCCGTCCATCCTTTGCCCGAGAGACCACCGGAACCGACGGAAATGCGCGATTGGATCAGGTTCCAACCGATGCCTTTGGCGTCGATGCTTTCGGGGTCAACCGTGGCGAGGATGCGATTGCGCTGGTAATCGTGGAGATAGGGCAGCCAGGAGTGAGGTTCGTATCGTCCCGTGTCCCGCTTGAAGTCCAGGTTGTTGTCTTTGACGAAATTATAGTAGCGCCACATGTCGGCGCTCACCGCCGCCGCCAACAGTGCGAAGAGCACGATGGCGGCGATGAAGAAACGTCGCTGCAGTTTCGCCACATAAAGCAAAGACACGACCATGGGGGGAATCACGAGTGCCGTACCGAGGTTCGGCTGTGCGAGGATTAAGATCATGGGCAAGGCCACAGCAAGGGCCAATTTCCCAAGGACCCGCCATGAGGGCTTGACTGTGCCTATCTTGTTGCGGGCCAAAATACTGGCGCAGGTCAGGAGGGTGGCCAGCTTGGCCAGTTCCGAGGGCTGGAATGAGACCGGTCCGAAGTCGATCCAGCGGCGGGCGCCGTAGCGTTCGCTGCCGATGCCGGGGACAAGCACGGCCACGAGAAGGATCATCGAGGCGATGTAGACCCAGTGGGCGTATTTCAGCCAGAACTCGTAGTCGATCAGCGCCACCGCGGTGTAGAGCACCGCACCGGCCACCATCCAGCCGACCTGCACCTTCCATTGGGTGAGCCCGGTGGCGAGTTGCGCGCTGTAGATGAAGCACACGCCGATCGTCGAGAGCGCCAGCAACGCCAGCGGCCCCACCCAATCCCAGTTCTGGCGGGTGGCCACTTTCAGGAACGACAACAGGCCTGGACGCAGCGCTTCTTTCACCGGATGGCGCCGAGTCGAGCCGAACGCCGCCCGCACTGCAACGTCGCGGTGGTCGCGTTGCCCGGATTTTTGGCGGGAGGCGGTGCCGGTGGTGCGGACGGATGGAGGGCTCTCGGGTGGTGAGGTTCGTCCGGACCGGACGGGGTGGCTGGGGCACCGCTCCGCGCATCTTGTTGCGCGGCACGAACCATCTGGCGGTGGACCGCCGGGAGAAAGATTGCGCTTTGTGGGGCCGACCCTACTTTCCGCGTCCTTTCCGACTCATTCATCCGACGGCAATCTCTTGAGTCTTCTCGGCGAATCACCTGCTTGGACCTTTGCGATCGCGGCGCTCAACGGCGCCGGCGCGGGCTTCGCCATGACGTGGTTTCTCCAGCGCCAAGCGCGCCGGGTGGCCGCCGAGCGCGCCGCCAATCTCGTCGAACTCGCCAAACGCGAGGCGCAGGTCGCCGGTTCCGAGATCCGCGCCAAAACGGAGGAGGAGCTGGCCGCCCGCCGCGCCGAGCTCCAGCGCGAGCAGGACCGCCGCGAGATCGAGATCGACGTGAAGTTGCGTGAGATCCGCGACCATGAGGAGTCGCTCGCGCTGCTCGATTTCCAGCTCGAGGCGCGTCAGGAACGGCTCGCGCGCGAGGCCGCCGCCATCAAGCAGGGCCGCGACGCCGTGCGCGCGCAGTCGAAGAGCCTGCGCCAGCGGCTGGAGGAGATTTCCCACCTCGACGCCGCCGAGATCAAGAAGGCGCTGCGGGACGAGGTGATGATCGAGTGCCAGGACGACCTGCGGCAGTTCCGCAAGGAGATCATGGACCGCTCGGAGGCCGACCTGAAGATGGAGGCCAAACGCGTCCTGCTCGCCCTGATGCAGCGCATGGCCAGCCAGCCCAACCACGATGTGACCGCGACGATCGTACAGCTGCCCAACGACGAGATGAAGGGCCGCATCATCGGGCGCGAGGGCCGCAACATCAAAGCCTTCGAGGCGTCCACCGGGGTGACGCTCCTCATCGACGAGTCGCCGAACATGGTGCTGATCTCGTCGTTCGACCCGGTCCGCCGCGAAGTCGCCAAGATCGCGCTGCAGGCGCTCGTCGCCGACGGCCGCATCCATCCCGCGAGCATCGAGGACCAGGTGCATCGTGCGCAGAGCGAGATCAACGTCCACGTGCTCGCCGCCGCGGAGGCCGCGGTGCAGAAGCTCAAGCTCAGCGGCATCCACCCCGAGATCCTCCAGGTGCTCGGCCGGCTGCAGTTCCGCCATTCCTTCGCGCAGAACGTGCTCGACCACTCGATCGAGGTGGCGCAGTTCGCGTCGCTCATCGCCTCCGAGCTCGGGCTCGATCCGCAGCTGGCCAAGCGCGCGGGTCTGCTCCACGACCTGGGCAAGGCCATCGAGGCGGAGCTCGAGGGCAGCCACGCCCACATCGGCGCGGAGTTCGCCCGGCGCTTCGGCGAGGCGCCGCTGATCGTCAACGCCATCGCCGCGCACCACGAGGAGGTGAAGCCGGAGAGCCTCTATGCCGGCATCGTGATCCTCGCCGACACCCTTTCCGCCGTGCGCCCCGGCGCGCGCGCCGAGTCGATGGCCGCCTACATCGAGCGACTCCAGCGCCTCGAGCGCATCGCGCTCGACATCCCGGGCGTGCAGCAGGCGTACGCGATCCAGGCCGGCCGCGAGGTGCGGGTCGTGGTGGCGCCCAACGCCGTGGGAGACAGCGAGGCCCGCGAGATCGCCACACGCATCCGGCAGCGGATCGAGGACGAACTCCAGTATCCCAGCACGATCAAGATCACCGTCATCCGCGAGCAACGCTTCACCGAGACGGCGACCTGACCGGAGACCGGTACGCGGAAAACGGAGAACTTGGAATGGCGGAGCGGGGGAAGCTGAGGCTGGTGCGCTTGCGGTAGGGCCGGACCTTGTGTCCGGGCCGCCAGCAAAATCGGCCCGCGTCTGGTGTCGAGCGACCTTGCCCCCGGCGGGCGGCACCAAGACGGTCTGCCATCGAGCGACGCCCCCAACCGCACGCATGCGTGTGGTGGGAAGGACGCGCGGCTTCTTTCCGCTTTCCGCGCTCCGGTTTCCGGTTTCTCTTCGCGCCATGCCCGACACCAAGATTCTCGAAGTCTTCCCGAATCCCGCGCCGCAGCGCGATTTCCTCATCGAGCACACCCATCACGAGTTCACTTCGGTGTGTCCGATCACCGGGCATCCCGATTTCGCCAACATCACGGTGCGCTATGTGCCGGACAAGGTCTGCGTCGAGCTGAAGTCCCTGAAGCTCTACTTCCACTCCTTCCGCAACGAGGGCATCTTCTTCGAGGCGGCGACGAACAAGATCTGCGACGACCTCGGCCAGTGTTTGAAACCTCGCAGTCTCACCATCGTCGCCGACTGGAAGGCCCGCGGCGGATTCTCCTCGGTCATCACCGCCGACTGGAAGCCGGCGAAGAAGGCCCGGCGTTGAAGCGCTGCGGACGCGGCAGATGCCTTTCCGTCGAGTAGACCGCCGGTCTGCCCACGCGTGGGATCATGCACGCTGCTGCAGGACGAAGAACTCGTAGCCGTAGCAGTCGCCGAAGCGGCGGTGCAGGTCGATCTCGCCGGCGATGGAGTCGAGGGCGACCGTCGCCTCCTTGTCTTGGGCGTATTGGGGGCGGAGCGTGGCGATGCGTTGCTCCATCGGAGTGTAGAAATCGTTCCACCATGCGGAATCTGGCAGGGTGAAGTGGCCGCGGACGGTGTAGCCTCCGGTGCGTGCGATGAGCGTGAGATTGCCGGCGACATCGGTCATGGCCGGGTACTCCGTCGCCCACATCGCGTGCACTTCGGCCGGCGGATCGGACCGCAGCCAGACTGCTTCGGTGAAACAGAGATGGCCGCCGGGCCGCAGGAGTGGCTGCCAGAGCCTCAGCGCGCGCTCGATTCCGAGGAAATACGCGGCACCCTCGCACCAGAGGAGGTCGATGCTGCCGGGGGCTGCGGGCGGTGCGGCCATGTCGCCGACCTGCGCGGCGACCCGTGTGCCCAGTCCGCGGGCCGCGACCCGGCGTCGTGCCTCGGCGATGAATGGTGCGTGGTTGTCGATCGCGGTGATCGTGCCGCCGGTGAGGTCGGCAAGGTGTAGCGTCTGGGCGCCACTGCCGCAGCCGAGATCAAGAATCGTGGGTTTTGCCGGGAGATTGCCGCAAAGCGCGAGGGCCCGCCTTGCGCAGTCGGCGTTGCCGGGGCCCTGGCGGGGGAGGTGTTCATACACCTGGAAGAACACTTCCCAATAGCGCGAGGCCGCCTGTTCCATGGGCTCGTTCGGTCGACGGCGAGGCCGATCAGGGGTTCAGCACGCGCAGCACTTCAGCGTGGAGCTTGGGATGCGCGGCGAGAGTCGACTTTGCGCCCATCGGCTCGCGCCCTTGCCAGTCGGTGATCACGCCGCCGGCGCCGCGAATGACCGGCACGAGCGCTGCGATGTCCCAGGGATTCATGACCGGGTCCCCCATGATGTCGGCCCAGCCGGTGGCGAGCAGGAGGTAGCCGTAGCAGTCGCCCCATGTACGAACCATGCGCACTCGTTTGGTGAGCGCTTCCCAACCGGCGGCGCTCTGGTGTTGCGGAACGGAGAGCGTGTCGGTGACGAGCAGAGTAGCCGCGGCGAGGTCGGCGGGCTCGCGCAGGCGGACGGGCCTGCCGTTGAGCGTGGTGGTGGCGCCGTCGCCGACGACGAGTTGGTTGAGAACGGGCTGGTGGATGCAGCCGAGCACGGGTTGGCCGCGGTGGAGCAGGGCGATGAGCGTGCCGAAGAGGGGACAGGCGGTGGCGAAGCTCTTCGTGCCGTCGATCGGATCGAGGACCCAGACGAACTCCGCGTCGGCGCGGTCGCTGCCGAACTCCTCGCCGAGCACGCCGTGCGCGGGGAAGCGTTTGGCGATCATGGCGCGCATGAGCTCCTCGGCGCCGCGGTCGGCGGCGGTCACGGGCGTCTGGTCGGCCTTGAGCTCGATGGCCACCTCGTGGCTGCCGAAGAGCGGGCGGATGAAGTCGCCGCTGGCGAGGGCGAGTTCGTGCAGGAAGGCGCGATAGGGTGCGAGGTCCACGGCGCGGAGGTTGCCGGGTTCGGCGGCGGAGTTCACCCAAA
>JAEXPG010000507.1 GCA_023447015.1 Verrucomicrobiota bacterium | reverse complement strand
CAATAATACCTACTACGCCGGGGCGATGCTGGTCCCGGGCTTCTGCCACACGGTCTCGCGGCTGCGCTGCCTGTGGGCGGCGGCCGGCTGGTTGGTGGTCCTGGGCTACTTGGTGATGGCGGTCTTCGTGACGAAGACGTCGCCCCAGATCCTCGCGGGCAACACGTTCTTCTTCGTGAGCGCGAACCTGCTCGGAATGGTCGCCTGCTACGCGATGGAGTAGCACTCACGGCGGGGCCTCTGGCTCGTGCGCCAGCTCGCGGCGGAGAAGGCGCGGGTGCAGCAATCTGCACTGCGAGCTGGAGCGGCGCCGCACCGAGCGGCAGGACGCGCAGGGGAAGGTGCGCGTGCTCCGCGGTCTGATCCCGATCTGCTGGCACTGCCGGCGGGTCCGCGACGACAAGGGCTATTGGAACCAGCTCGAGCTGTTTATCCTGAGCGCTTGCACGCCGAGTTCAGCCACGGCATCTGCCCGGAGTGCGCGGAGAAATGCTACGGCGAGTACCTCAGGTGGCCGGAGCGGCGCCGATTGTCGGCGCACCGCTGCGTAGGCGCAGTCGGATGATCTCCCCGGGCAACCAGAGGCGCATGCGCGGGCCCCAGGTGCCGGTGCCGCGGCCGACGATCGCGGTCATCGTGCCGATGCCGTAGCGGCCGACGAAGAGCGGGTAGCGGTTGCGCACCAGATAGCTGAACGGCCAGATCTGGCCGCCGTGCGTGTGGCCGGAGAGCATGAGGCCCACGCCGGCCGCCGCGGCCTCCTCGGCGGTGTGCGAGTCGGGGGTGTGTGACAGCAGGATCGTTGCGCCGCCGGCCGTCCCGGCGAGCGCGTCGCGGAGGCGGTGGTCGGCCGTGGCACCGCGGCGCAGTGTCGCGGGATCGTCGATCCCCGCGAGCCTGAGACCGGGCGCCAACTCGGCCGCGCGGTTGCGCAGAACCGTCACACCGGCGCCCTCGGCGAAGTCGACGACGCGGCGCGTGCCGGCGTAGACGTCGTGGTTGCCCAGGACACACCAGACGCCGAGCGGGGCGCGGAGCCGCCTGAGCACGGGTTGCAGCGCAAGCGCGCCGTCGAGATCGGAGTCCACCAGGTCGCCGGCGATGAGCACGGCGTCGGGCCGGAGCGCGTCGATCTGTTCAATGCGCGCGGCGAGCCAGCGTTCGCCGATGAGCGTGCCGAGATGCAGGTCGGACACGACCACCAGCGAGAGCCCGTCGCGCTCCGCGGGGAGGCCGGGCACGACCACCTCGTGGGTGCGGACGACCGGCGCGCGCAGACCCTGGAAGAGCGCCAGACCGGCGAGTGCCACGGCGACCAGCGCCGCTCCACCGCGCAGTTGGGGGGCGAGCTTCGGCAGCAGCCAGCCGCCGAGTATAAGGATGTCGACGGCGATGAGGGCGGTGAAGAGCAGGAAGAGCACCCCGATCCAGGATGCACCGATGAACTCCAGTGGCTGCGCGAACGAATGCAGGCCGCGAACGGAGAGGAGCCGCGCCGCAGGATAGCTGAGCCAGAGAAGCACGAAAGCGGCGGCGATCCCACGCGGCCCGAAGTGGGCCGCGAGCCAGGGCAGGCCGGCGATTCGCCAGCCGACATAGGTGTTGAGCAGCGTCCAGAGGCCGAGAACGACGACGAAGAACATCGGCGGAGAAGAGGTGGCAACCGGCCGCGGTTTTCAAGTTCGGGGCTGGGGCGGACGGGCCGGAGGCCAGACCGGACGGCGAGCGGCCGGCGGCTGCCGGGGTGGTGTGCAGTCACCTCAGTCGTCGAGACTGGTGATCTGCACCGGCAGGGCGCGGTCGGCGACGCGGAAGCCGCAGCGCTCGTAGAACCCAACCTCCTCCTTGTAGGCGACGAGCACGAGGCGCGTGCAGTCGCGGTAGTGGGCGACCATTCGGGCGACCAGCTCGCGGCCGATGCCGTGCGACTGGTGTTCGGGATGGACGAGCAGGTAGTGGAAGTAGGCGGTCATCGTGCCGTCAGAGAGCGCGTTCATCAGCCCGACGAGCCGGCCGTCCGACCAGGCGGTGACGACGTGGTGCGAGTTGCGGATCGCCTGCTGGAGCCGGTCGGGATGGCGGCCGGAGGACCAGTTGACGGAGAGAAAGAGCGACGCGAGAGCGTCGCGATCGAGTTCGCGAACGGTGTTGTACGTGATGTCCATGTGCTCCTGAACGGTACCGGAGCCGAGTGTCCGTGGTGTGGTGACTCGGGTAGCAGCCGCCCTGAATCCGGAGCGCGCCGGGCGTGGCGCGGTCTGATGGCCCCTCAGGACGCCATGGCCGCGAGCGATTCCGCCAAACTGGCGAGACGGCCGTCGGTGTCGGCGCCGCGGCGCCACGCGGCATGCATCTCGATCGTGATCGCAGGGGGGCGCAGCGAGGCGAAGGCGACGCCGGCGTGCGGCAGTTTCCGCGACATCGGGAGCACGTAGCCGACGGCGTTGCTGGTCGAGACCCGCAGGAACATCGAGGCGACGCCGTCGACGCTGCCGACCACGCGCGGCCGGAACCCCGCCGCTGCCGCGGCGCGCTCCAGCAGGTGGGTGCGGCCGGGGAACGCGGCCTCGGCCCAGGCGATCCAGTCGGCCGAGGCGAGGTCGGCGAGGCCGAGGCGGCGGCGTTTGGCCAACGGGTTGGCCGTCCCGAGTGCGATCAGCGCCGGCAGCGAGGCGATCTTGCGGGTGGCGAACTCGCGCTGCAGCGCGGCATCCGCCGGACCAAGCAACACGAAGTCGAGCTCCCCGCGGCGCAGGCCCTCGACGAGATCGGCCGCCGAACGTTCCTCGGTGTGCAGGTCGATCTCCGGGCGGGCACGGGTGAACGCCCGCAGCGCCGGGGCGAAATGGTCCAGCCAGAGGGTCCCGTAATGACCGAGGCGGAGCTGGCGGCCGGCGGCGCGGGCCTCGCCGAGGGCGCGCTCCGCCGCGGCGAGGATCTCGCGCACCCGAGGGAAGAAGGCGGAGCCGGCTGGCGTGAGGGTGGTGGCGGTTCCGTGGCGGTGCAGGAGCGGGGTGCCGATCTCGGATTCCAGGTCGCGGATCTGCCGGCTCAACGCGGGTTGCGTGAGGTGCAGCCGCGCGGCGGCGCGGGAGAAATGCAGGGTTTCCGCCACGGCGACGAAATACCGGAGATGGCGCAGCTCCATGGCCGCGAGGGTAGGGCCTGTCGGCGGATGCGCGCAAGTCGGCGCAGGCGTTCCGCCGTCACGCGGCGGGACATTACCGGGAGGCAGCGAAGGCGAAGAACACGGCATTGGGCGGCGCGCCACCGCACTGGTAGAGTCTGGGGACAACCATGACACGACGAATCCCAACCCTCATGAAGACCATCGCCCTCGCCGCGCTTGCCACGACGGCCGCCGCCGCCACGCCGAAAACGCTGCTCGAATTCTCCGGAGCCCGTTGGGCGCCGGCCCGCCTCGGCGAGGCTGTGCTGGTGATCGTCGACGCCCAGCGCGAGTACACCGAGGGCAAGTTGCCGTTGCCCGGCGTGGATGCGGCGGTGGCCGAGATCGGCGCGCTGCTGGCCCGGGCGAGGGCCGCGGGCACGCCGGTGGTGCATGTCGTCCAACAGGGCCGGCCCGGCGGGGCGATCATGGACCCGGGAGGGCCGATGGTGGAGGTGATCGCCCCGTTGGCGCCGCGCCCCGGCGAGATCGTGGTGGTGAAGCACCTGCCCAGCTCCTTCGCGGGCACGACCCTCGATGAGGAGCTCAAGCGGCTCGGCCGCAAGGAGCTCGTGGTCGTGGGTTTCATGACGCACATGTGCGTCAGCTCCACCGTGCGGGTGGCGCTCGACCACGGCTACCGATGCACGGTGGTGGCCTCAGCCTGCGCGAGCCGCGATCTGCCGGACGGTCGGGGCGGCGTGGTCCCCGCGGCCGAGGTGCATCGCGCCGAGTTAGCCGCACTGGGCGATCGGTTTGCTGCGATCGTCGTGAACGCGGCGGAGATCCGGGATTAAGCGAAGCGGGTGGCTCCTCTGCCGTGCGGCGAGAGCCCTCGCGCGCGGTGAGCCCTCGGTCCGCGGCTGACTGAAACCCCGACGCAGGCAGGTGTCTACCGGCTTGGCTTACGCGCGCGGACGGCGTTGAGGGCAACGCCGTCCGCCTCTGTCAGCGAATTGGCACAGCGGCTACTTCACCTGATGGGCGACGATGCCGTTGTAGACCAGCTCGGTGAACTGCTCGGGCTTGAGGAACGCCTTGCCCCAGGCTTCGTCGTAGGCGGCGGTGGGTTTCGCGGCCTTCACTTCGTCGAGCGTCTTGCCGGCCTTGATCAGGGCGGTGGTCTTGGCGCTGATGTCGGCGAGCATCGCGACGTAGGCTTCGAGGTGGGCCTTGTCGGTGACCGGTCCGTGTCCGGGGACGACAGCGGTCTTGTCGTCGATGCGGGCGATCACTTCGCGGCAGGCGGCGACGAGTCCGTCGATCCAGCCGCCCGCGCCAACATCGATGAACGGGTACAGGCCCTCGAAATAGAGATCGCCGGTGTGGACGACATTGGCGCGACGGAAGTAGACCACGGCGTCGCCGTCGGTGTGCGCCTGCCCGACCGTCGGATGGACGAGGAGGACCTCCTCGCCGGCGAAATGCAGCGTGAGCTCGCGGTCGAAGGTGATGGCGGGCACGGCGAGGGCCTCGCTCGTGTAGGTGAGCGCGGGGAAACCGGGGAGCGGCTGGGTCTTGCCGGTGACCATGCGGGTGCGCATGGCCGACTGGCCGATGATCGTGGCGCCGGCGGTGCCGAAGACTTCGTTGCCGTTGACGTGGTCGAAGTGCCAATGGGTGTTCACCAGCAGGCGGACCGGCTGCTTGGTGAGCTTGGCCAGGGCAGCCTGACGCTGGACGGCTTCCTCGGCCGAGGTGCCGCCGTCGATGAGCAGCACGCCCTCGTCGCCGACCAGCGCGGCGGAGTTGCACATGGTGTGGGAGAGCGCGAACACCTTGTCGGCGATGCGCACGGCCTCGACAGCGGGCGGAGCGTCGGCGGCATCGAGGGCGGCCGGCGCGAAGGCGGCGAGCGCGAGAATGGCGAACAGGGAAAGGGGACGGGGTGATGAGTTCTTCATGGAGACGGTGTGCGGGGAATGAACGGCGCGCGTTGGGCGTCGTTCAAGATTGAAGGAATGATCATCAATCCCGATGGAACGTGGAGTACGTCACCGGGAGTGGCGTTCCAGTGGGTGGGTGCGTGGTGATCTTCAGGCACGCGAAACGTGCTGGTATCTGGCTGTTCCGCTGAACGGCCGCACGTCTCCGCATGTCAGGTGCGCCTGATCCCGGGGAACCTCAGCCCACTCCTGGGCCCTCGCCTTCTGCCCCGTCCAACGCCAGCGGCGGTGCCGATCTCCGGGGCGGCGGCGCGTGCTGAGTCCGGGCGGTGCGGTCGCGCCGCGGGCCGGAGCACCAAGCGGAATGGGTGCTTCCGGCGTGGCGTTTCGGATCCAACACGGGGCAGGCGCTGTCAGCCGTGCGCGATGATATCGCGGGCGGGCTGGGTCGTCCCCGTCGTGGGCGGTGTGGCGGGAACCGGCAATCCGTAGTGGACCGAGGCGAGGGCGGCGGGCGCAGAGGCGTCCTTGTCCGGCGTGGCGGCGGTGCGGAAGAAGGCGATGGCGGACTGGAGCTGCTCGGCCTGGGCGGCGAGCGCGGAAGCGGCGGTCGCCATCTCCTCGGAGGCGGCGGCGTTCTGCTGGATGACACCGTCGAGCTCCTGCACGGCCTTGCTCACCTGCGTGGCTCCGGTGCTTTGCTCGGCGCTGGCGCCGGCGATCTCCTGGACGAGCTTGGCCGTTTCGCGGATCCGGGGGACGAGCTGCTCGATCAGCGTGCCGGCCTGTTCGGCGACGGCGACGCTGGAGCCGGACAACCGGCCGATCTCACCGGCGGCCTTGCGGCTGCGCTCGGCGAGCTTGCGCACTTCGCCCGCGACGACGGCGAATCCCTTGCCGTGTTCGCCGGCGCGGGCCGCCTCGATGGCGGCGTTGAGCGCAAGCAGGTCGGTCTGCCGCGCGATCTCCTCGACGACGGTGATCCGGCCCGCGATGTCCTTCATGGCCGTGACGGTGTGGGTCACGGATTGGCCGGCGGTGGCGGCGTCCTGGGCGGCCTGGGCGGCGAGGGCTTCGGTGCGGCGGGCGTTGTCGGAATTCTGTGCAATGCTGCTGGTCGACTGCTCGATCGAGGCGGAGACCTCCTCGACGGAGGCGGCCTGGGTGTTGGAGCCGTTGGCGATCGTCTGGGCGGTGCCGGTGAGCTGGCCGCTGCCGTCGGCCACGGCGGCGGCGGCGGTGCGGACGTTGGCGACGACCTCGCGGAGGTTGGTGACCATCGTCTGGAGCGCGCGGCCGAGGGTGTCGTGGTCGGAGGCGAGGCGCACCTCGTGGCTGAGGTCGCCCTCGCCGATGCGGCGGGCGAGGTTGGCCTGGGCGTCGAGCGCCTCGGCCATCGAGTTGGCGGAGGCGGCGAGCGCGCCGATCTCGTCGTGGCTGGTGATGGCGACGCGGGTGCTGGTGTCGCCGTTGGCGATCCGGCCGAGGCCCTCGGCCAAGCGGTCGAGCGGGCGCACGACCATGCGGCGCACGACGAGGTAGGCGAGGGTGACGAAGACGGCGACGATGACGAGCGCGGTGATGGCGGTTGCGATGATCCCGCTGCGCCGGAGCTTCGCGAGGGAGGCGGTGGAGCGGGTCTCCGCCTCCGCGAGGGTGGCGCTGGAAAAACGGAAGACGGTGGTGCCGCAGATGCTGTCCTTCTTCCAGGTGGTGTGGCAGCGCAGGCATTCGGCGGTGACGACCTGCGGCTGGTAGATCTCGAAGGCGGCGGGGGTGCGGCGGGCGATCCGTTGGGGAGAGGACTGGGTCTTCTTCAGCAGCTCGGGATCCATCCGTTTGCCGACAAGCGACGGCTCGGAGGAATAGAGCGCGAGGCCTTCGTCGTCGTAGAGGGAGAATTCGAGCAGGCCCTTGATCTGGCGCTGGGCGGCGAGGAGCTTCTCGAACTTCACCATCTCGCCGCGCTCGAGGGAGCCGGCGACGGCGTATTCGATCGACCGGCCGATGTTCTCGGCGCTGCGCCACTCGCTCTTCTCGAGCTGCTTGAGGTCGTCGTCGGCCTGGTTGCGGAGCGCGATGGAGCTGTGCACCTGCTGGTAGGTTTGGGCCACGAGCACGATCACGAGCAGGCCGCCGAGCAGGGAGAGGGTGAGCTTGGAGTGAAGTTTCATGCGTGTTCTCCTCCTTCCGGGCGGAGCTGGCCGTTTTTCAGGTAGAACGGGAAATCGCGCTTGGCGGCGAATCCATCCCATGCGCAGCCGATGCAGGGCGCACCGGCCTTGATGCAGGTGCTGGTGCCGCCGTTCCACTGGCGGAGGTTGCAGTCGGCCTTGGTCAGGGGGCCGGCGCAGCCGAGCCGGAAGAGGCAGCCGTCGTCGCCGAACTTCTTCGCGAAGTTCTCGCGCTCATAGTCGGCGAAGCGGGGGCATTGGTCGTGGACGAGCTTGCCGAAGAAGGCCCTTGGGCGGCCGAGTTCGTCGAGCGGCGGGAGGCCGAACTGGAGCACGTGGGCGATCGTGCCGACGATCCAGTCGGGGTGTGCCGGGCAGCCGGGGATGGCGATGCACGGGGCCTGGATCCCCGCGCGCTTGAGGAAGACCGGGATGCTCGTGGCGCCGGTGGCGTTGCCCTCGGCGGCGGGGATGCCGCCGGAGGTGGCGCAGGTGCCGACGGCGACCACGGCCTTGGCGGCGCGCGCGGCCCGCGTCAGCTGGTCGGCGAAGGCTTCCTCGCCGAAAAGGCAGGCGTGGGGCATGGAGGCGGGAACGCTTCCCTCGACGACGAGGATGAACCCGCCGGCGGCGATGGCGCGGTTGACGGTGTCGACCGCCTGCTGGCCGGTCGCGCCGGAGAGCGTCTGATGGAAGGCGAGCGCGAGGTGGCGGGTGAGCAGTTGGTCGGGCCCGAGCGGTTCGGAGTCGAGCAGCGAGACCGAGCAGCCGGAGCAGCATTGGCCCTGCAACCACAGGGTCGGGGCGCGCCCTCGGACGACGCGCTCCAGCGCTTCGGCCATGGCGGGGACAGATGAGGCGCCGAGCCCCATCAGGGCGGTGAGGCGCAGGCTGAGGGTGAGGAACGAGCGGCGGGTCAACGGTTCCATGGGCGGCCTTTCGGGATCAGGCGGATTGGTTGGAAAAACGGAGTCGGGGTGCGGTGGTCGCGGCGCACTCGCGGGTGGATGCGACCGGCGGATCCGCCGGTACGGATGTCTCCTGTCGAAATGGAACGATGCAGCGGTTCCGGAGAAACCGCCCTGTCCGGGAAGGCCGTTCGCAATGGTGATTCATGCCGCCCTCTCCTGGTTGGTTGCGTGGCGTCCGGTCGGATTGCTCCTCAGTGCACGGCGCACGCAAGACAGGGGTCGAACGAGCGGATGACGCGCGCGGCCTCGATCGGGGCCTTGGGGTCGGCGATCGGCGTTCCGACCAGCGACTGCTCCATCGGCCCGGGCTGGCCGCGGTCGTCGCGCGGCGAGCAGTTCCAGGTGGTGGGCACAACGCACTGGTAGTTGGCGATCTTGTGGTCGCGGATCTCGATCCAGTGCCCGAGTGCGCCCCGGGCCGCCTCGGTGAGGCCGACGCCCGAGCCGGTGGCGGGAATGGTGAAATCGGTGCTGGTGGGCCGCTCGGGGTCGAGTTGGTCGAGCCAGATCGCGCAACGTTCGACAAGCAGCTTGGACTCGAGGGCCCGGGCGGCGTGGCGGCCGAGGGCGGAATCGAGGTCGGCGGTGGTGCGGCCGGTGGTCTTGAGCAGGTTGTCGATCGCCGACTTCACCGCGGTATTGCGGCCGTCGTGGTAGGCGACGAGCAGGCGGGCGAGCGGACCGACCTCCATCGGGCGGCCACCGTAGCGCGGGGCCTTGAGCCATGAATACGCCTCGTCCTTCTCCGGCGCCGGGCTCGTCTCGCCCTCGTTGGGGCGACGGCCGGAGGACGATGAGTACCACGAGAAGCGGACATCCTCGGTGATGGACCCGATCTCGAGGCGCTCGAGTTTGCCGGCGACCAGCGCTCCGGCCGGCAGGAAGGGCGAGCCTCCGCCGTCGCTTTCGGGAAATACGTCGTAGGCGAGGAAATTGCCGCAGCTCCGGCCGAGCTCGAAGTAGGCGGGGAAGGCGCCCGCCACGGCGACGACATCGGGGATGAACACCTGGTCGACGAACGTCCCGAGCCGGCCGAGCAGCGCGCGGGCGGAGGCGATCTGGATGGCTGTGACTTTTTCGGTGACGCCGCCGGGGATGAGCGCGGCCGCGTGCGGCAGCCGGCCGAGGAAGAGCGCGCCGAGCTTGTGGCCGGCCTGGCGCACCTCGATCGCCTCGAGGTAGTGCCGCAGGATCCCGAGGTTGAGCGCGGGGTCGCGGATGAGCTGGGCGGGGAATTGCGGCAGGAAGGGGCCGCCGGCGGCGACGGTGTTGTTGGCCAGTTCCGCCTTTGCCCAGTCGCGGAGCGCGACCAGAGCCGGGTCGTTGCCAGTGTAGGTCGTGATCTGCGCGACATCGACGAAATCGAGCCCCGAGAGCAGGTAGAAGTGCGTGATGTGCGAGGTGATGAAATTGGCCGCCTGCGCGAGGTTGCGCATGAGGCGGCCGTTGGTCGGCGGCGTGATGCCGTAGGCGGCATCCTGGGCGAGCACGGAGGCGATGCCGTGCTCGACCGGGCAGACGCCGCAGATGCGCTGTGTCACCTGCTGGGCGTCGAGCGGGTCGCGGCCCCGCAGGATCTGCTCGAAGCCGCGGAACATCTCGCCGACGACGCGGGCGCCGGTCACACGGCCGCCATCGGTCTCGATCTTGACGCCGAGATGGCCCTCGATGCGGGTGACGGGACTGACAGAGATCGTCTCTTTCATGGAATGATCAGACGGAGGTTGCGTAGTCGAAGCTGCGGCCGATCCCCCGCGGCGGCGGAACCGAGCGGTCCGTCCCGATGCATCGTCGACCCGATCCACCGGCGGCTGGAACGGGGCGATGCGGGACGCCTCGTGGCCGTGCCTGCCCGTGCATCGGCTCGCGCGCGGGCGGGTTTAGGCAAAACACCCCAATTGGTGGGCTGCGTCTGGGGAACGAAGGTGGAGTTCGGAGCGCCCTCGAATTCTCTGTGGCGGGCGCATTCACGGGGTGACGGTGGTGATGCCGAGACGGATGCCGAGGGCCTGGCCGGCGGCGATGCTTCCGTCGTTGGGTGGGAGGTCGCGATGCCGAAGGACCGTGAACCGCGCATCCCCCAGTCGGGCGACGGAGCTGTCGAGCAGCAGCCGGTTCTGGAAGCAGCCTCCGGTCAGCGCGACGGTGCCGGTGCCGATGGCTTGCGCGACGGCGACGATCGCCGTGCACAATCCCTGGTGGAACCGGGCGGCGAGCTCGTCGGCGCCGCGGTTCGGGCGGAGCGCGAGCAGCTCCGCGAGTGCCGGCCGCCAGTCGATCTCGAGCCGCGGACCGGTGGAGTGCTGGACCGTGGCGATTGGGAACGGCAGCGGCGCTGCTCCGGCCGCGGCGCGTTCGGCCGCGAACTCGAGCTGCATCGCGGCCTGCCCTTCGAAGCTGTTGCGTCGCGCCAGCCCGAGCAGCGCCGCGACGCCGTCGAAGAGACGTCCGGCGCTGGTCGTGACCACCGAGTGGGTGCGTTTGCCGAGGATCGAGTGGAGCGTGTGGGCATCCTCGCTCGAGTATCCCATTTGCTCGGCCTCGCGGAGTATCGGCCTGCGGGCTCCGTCGTGGCGTTCGTAGAGCAGGCCGAGTGCGCTGCGCCGGGCGTCGCGCACGGCCCCGTCGCCGCCGGGCAGCCGGAACGGGCGCAGGCTCGCGACTCGCCGGGCGCTGCCGCCGACCCGGTCTATCCGGAGAAACTCGCCGCCCCAGATGGTGCCGTCGGCACCGTAACCGGTGCCGTCCCACGCGACGCCGAGCACGTGCTCGGGGCCGCCGTCGTGCTCGAGCAGGCAGGCGAGCACGTGGGCGAGATGGTGCTGCACGGTGGTGACGGGCAGGCCGGCGGTCGTCGCATAACGGGTCGAGCCGTAGTCGGGATGGGCGTCGCAGGCGATGCTGAGCGGATGGGTGCGGTGGAGCGACACCAGCCATTCGATGTGGCGTGCGAAGGAATGCATCGCGGCCGCTGTCTCCAGGTTACCGATGTGAGGGCTCAGCACGACCGAAGCGTCGGTGGCCAGCGCCACGGTGTTCTTCATGTGTCCGCCGAGGCAGAGGACCGGGGCGCCGCCGGAAGCGAACGCCGGCAACGGAAGGGCGGTCGGCGCGTAGCCGCGGGCGCGGCGCAGGACCACAGGACCGCCGGGACCGGGGCGGAGCACGGAGTCGTCGACCGGACGGGCGATCGGGCGGTCGTGGACGAGTAGGAGATCCGCGATGCCGCGCAGGCGCTTGAAGGCCTCGTCGTTGTCGGTGCAGAGCGGTTCCTCGGAGAGATTGGCACTGGTGGCGACGAGCGGGCGGGCGACGGCGGCCAGCAGGAGCAGGTGCAGCGGGGAGTAGGGCAGCAGCGCCCCGATCCGCGGGTTGCCCGGAGCGAGGGAGGGGGCGAGCGCGGAGGCCGTGCGGCGACGCAGGAGGACGATCGGGGCGGCCGGGCTGCGCAGCAAAGCCTCCTCGGCGGAGTCGAGGTGCAGATGATGGCGCAGTTGCGCGAGATCGGGAAACATCACGGCGAGCGGCTTCTCCTCCCGGTGTTTGCGCCGGCGAAGTTCGCTCACCGCGAAGTCGTTGCAGGCGTCGACCAGCAGGTGGAAGCCGCCAATGCCCTTGAGCGCCACGATGCGGCCGTCCGCGAGGGCCTGGGCGGCGGCGGTGATGGCGTCGTGCCGGGAGGCGATGGTCTGGCCGGCCTCGTCGAGCAGCGCGACCTGCGGTCCGCACACCGGGCAGGCGTTGGGCTGCGCGTGGTAGCGACGGTCACCGACATCGTGATACTCGCGGCCGCAGTCCGGGCACATCGTGAACTGCTGCATCGTCGTGTGCGGCCGGTCGTAGGGCAGTTCCTGCTGGATCGAGTAGGGGGGGCCGCAGTTGGTGCAGTTGACGAAGGGGTAGGCGTGGCGGCGATCGGTGGGGTCGAGGAGTTCGCGGCGACAGTCTTCGCAGAGGGCGAGGTCGGGCGTCACGGCGGTGGTGGCGGCGCCGTCGGCCGTCGGGCTGGCGAGGATGCTGAATTCCCGGCCGCACGGGGGCAGGTCGGTGTCGGGCGCGACGGATTGTGTCCGGACCGAGGCGACGCGGGCGGCGGGCGGCGCCTCGTGCTGGAGTGCGAGCGCGAAGTCGTGCAGCGCCGCCGGGGGGGCGCAGGCCCGCAGTTGGACACCGTGGAGATCGTTGCGCACCCAGCCGCGGACGCCGAAGTGCACGGCCATCCGGGCGACAAACGGGCGATAGCCGACGCCCTGCACCCGGCCGGTGATCTCGATGAGCTGGTCGGCGAGTTGCGTTGCGGGCGCGGTCTGGTTGGCGCCCGAGGAACGCACCACCGCACCGGATTGGGTCTCGGCGCGGCTATCCTGGTGAGGGTTGGCGAATAGGGGAAGCATGGCGGCTCCGGTTGGTGCCGACGGACCGCCCTACCGGCGGGCCAGCACGCGCAGGTAATCGAGCCAGGCGTCGATGCCCTCGCCGGTCTTGGCGGAGAGCTCGAAGACCTCGGCCTGTGGCGCGGCGCGGCGGATGTTGTCGCGGGCGACTGTGCGGTCGAAGCCCATGGCCTCGGCCACATCGATCTTGGTGAGGATCACTGCGTGGGCGCTGCTGAAGATCGGCGGGTACTTGAGCAGCTTGTCCTCGCCCTCGTTGCAGGAGACGAGCGTGATCCGGCGGTTCTCCCCGAGATCGAAGGAGGCCGGGCACACGAGATTGCCGACGTTCTCGATGAAGAGGAGACGAGCGCCTTCGAGTGGGATCGCAG
>JAEXPG010000465.1 GCA_023447015.1 Verrucomicrobiota bacterium | reverse complement strand
GTGGGAGGGTGGCTCCGGTGCCACGGGCCGGGGTCGACGAGCGCTTGGAGGCGGCGCGGGCGGGGGAGGCGGCCGTTGCGCAAGATTCCACTTGGTTCGGTGGCGGTTCGGGCCGAACAGTGGCGGCATGTTCCCCCTAGCATCCCTCTGTGCCTTGGCGGCCGCGACCTGGTTCGGTCCCGCCCAGGCTTCCTTCGACCTGCCCGCGCAGGGCAATCCCTACGACTACCGCGCCAACGACGTGCGGGTGGTCTTCACCGCGGCCGACGGCGGCCGCGAGGAGCGCCTCGCCTACTATGACGCCGGCCACTGGCGGGCGTGGCTGACGGCGCAGACCCCCGGGGTCTACCGGGCGACCTTGGTGCGCAACGGCGTACCGATCGATGCTCCGGCGCAGGAGGTGGTCCTTCCCGAGGCGGCTCGCCTTGCCGGTGGTTTCGTGCGGGTTGACGGGACGAGGTTCTTGCTGGATTCCGGCGCGGCGTTCTTTCCGCTCGGTTACAACCTCGGGTGGCACGCCGAAGGGCAACCGACGATCCCGGAGCAGTTGCACCGGATGGGGGCGGCGAAGCTGAACTGGGCCCGGGTCTGGGCCTGCGCTTGGGACGGGAAGAACCCGTTCTTCACCCGCGGCCAGCCCTTTCCGGCGCTCGGCGAAATGGTGCCCGACGTGATGACGCAATGGGATGGCGTGATTGCCGCCGCGGAGGCGTCGGGGGTGCGGCTGCAGTTTGTGCTGTTCCACCACGGCCTGTTCAGCACGCGCAACGACGCCAACTGGCCCGAGCATGCCTGGAACCGCGCCAACGGCGGGTTCCTCGACCAACCGCAACAGTTCTTCACGGATGCGACCGCCAAGGAGTACGCGAAACGCTGGCTGCGCTATGCGATCGCCCGCTGGGGGCATTCGCCGGCGGTGATGGCCTGGGAGCTGTTCAACGAGGTCGAGTGGGTTGACCTCGTGCAGGTCGACAAGAACTGGGCCCCGGTCGTCGCCTGGCACGGCGAGATGGCGGACTTCGTGCGCGGGCTCGATCCCTACCGGCACCTGGTCGTGACGAGCTCTGCGCGGGAGGAACCGGCGCTCTATGCCAAGATGGACTACTTCCAGCCGCACACCTATCCGCGCGACGTCTTCACCGGGATCGCGGGAGTCGCTCCCTTTCCCGGAAAACCATGGTTTTTCGGCGAGTTTGGACGCGGCACCTGGGAGCAGAACGAGGACGAGTACATGGTGGTGCGCGACGGCATCTGGGCCGGCATCCTCTCCGGCCATGCGGGCGCCGCGCAGTACTGGTACTGGGATCGGGTGACAAAGCTCGGTCTCGAGGCGGAGTTCACCCGGGCGGGGAGGGCGCTGGAGTTGTCGCGGTTGCCCGAGCGGCGCGAGGCCAAGCCCGTGGCGGTCGAGGTGGTCGGTGCCCCACGCGGGCCGCTGGTGGTCGCTCCCGGTCGTGGGTGGGGCAAGACGGAACTCTACCGCTTCAACCTGCCGGCCGACGCCACGCCGCAGAAACTGGTGCTCTGGTCCTCGTATCTGAATTCACCAACCGGCGAGAACGCCGCGAACACCCGTGAGCCGATCGAGTTTGCCTTCACGCTCCCCGAAGCCGGCGAGGCGGAGATCACCTTCACCTCGCTGTCGGGCAATGGCGCGGGACTGCGCGTCTGGGTCGACGGCCGCGAGACCGCCACGTGCCAGTGGCCGGCGGACAAGGACGCTGTGGTTTCGCCCACGGGCGGGCGCCGGCACCAGCCGGCACCGCCTCCGGTGAAGGTCGCGCTCGCCGCCGGCTCCCGGGTCGTGCGTCTGGAAAGCCTTGGGCCGGATTGGGTGCAGGTTGATCGTGTGACCATCTCCGGAATCGGCAGCGCCGTGCGGGCGCACGCGATCGGTGGAGCGGATTTCGCGCTGGTCCGTCTGCAGGCCACCGAACCCGGCCTGGGCGCGAAAGTGGATCTGCGCGTGGCCGCTCTGGCCGATGGGGCTTACCGGCTGCAGAGCGTCGATCTGGCGACCGGCGTGGAGGCGACTCGCGCGGTCGAAGTGGTCGGGGGCGTGCTGCGCGGTTTCGCCGTCGACGCCCGTGATGTCGCGCTCGTGGTGAGCCGCTGAGGCGCTGAGCTGAGATCTTCTGGTCGAGCCTCGCCCGGTGCGCTCCCGCTCTAGGCGGGGGAGACCGGGTGCTCGCCGGTGGCGGTGAGCGGCCGTGCCCGGCCATCTCTGCGCCACCCGCAACGCAGGGCAGGGGGGCGCACTGGGCAAAAGCGCTCTTGGACTGAACCTCAGGGATCAATCCCAGTCCGTCCTCGTTCTGTTCCCCTCCCGCTGCGCTGCTTCTGCGGGGTCATGCGGGAACTTGCGGAGGCGTCTCTAGTCGGCTGGCTCGGGGTTCGACAGTCGTTCGACTTCGCGCTCCTGCTTGCGTAGCTCCCGCTCGATCCGCTGCTGCGCTTTTTCCTGCTCCTTGAGCTCCTTGCGTAGTGCGTTCTGCTCCACGTGTTCGACCGCATTGGCGAGGCGCTCGTGGAGCCGTGCGGTGGCGGTCTCGGAGCCGGTGAACTCGGTCTGCAGTTGATGCAGGCGCTCTTGGGCGCGGGCGAGGGCCTGCTGGTGGTCAGGGGTGTTGGCGTTGCTGGTTTTGTCGTGTTGGCGGTTCTGTTGCTGGGCCTTCTCGCCCTGCTGACCGCGATTCGGGGACGGATGGCTGGATGCGTGTCCGCTGCCGCCCGCTGCACCGCGGCCGCCCGCACCACCGTGCCCGCCGGCTCCGCCATGTCCTCCTCCGCCGCCACCTCCACCTCCACCGCCGCCGCCTCCGCCCGGGGCAGCGGGAAGGCTGAGGGCGACGGATACGGCGAGGATCGAGGTGAGAATGGTATGCTGGAACTTGTTCATTAGAAACCTCCTGCGCGGAAGATAGGAGGAGGGGCGGCATTCTCAAATGCCGCAGCGGCGGCGGGCGGGGTGGCATGACTCCGGCTGGAAGGGAAAGAAATCGCCAGAAATAGTTTGAGAACGAGTCTCAGTCCGCCGATATACCGCCCGCCATGTCCATCAATCCTCCCGCCGATTGTCCGAAGACCCTCCCGCTTTGCCTGCTCGCGCCGGGAATGCAGGCGGAGATTTTCAAGCTGGGCGGCAAGGAGGCCATCAACCATCGCCTGCGTGAGCTGGGGTTCTGTGAGGCGGCGACGGTGAAGAAAATCTCCGGCAACACCACGGTGATGTGCGAGGTGTGCGGCACCAAACTGGCGCTGAGCAAGGAACTCGCGCTGCTCATCCACGTGCAGCCTCTCGCCGTGGCCGGCGGAGTGCGTTGAACGGGAGGTTCTCCATGGCATCGGTGCTTTCCGATCTTGCCCCGGGCGCTGCGGCCGTGATCCGCAAGATCCCCTCGGGTGGTGGTGTCTTCCTGCGTCTGCGCGAGATGGGGGTGCTGCCCGGAACGACGGTGAAACTGCTCCGCGCCGCGCCGCTCGGCGACCCGCTCGAGATCCAGATCCGGGGCTACAACCTGTCGATCCGCCGCGCTGAGGCTTCCGCGATCGAGGTCGACACCGCGCCCGCCGTGCCGGGATCACGCTGAGGTTGCCGCCCGCTGCGCGGCCGCCGCTCCCGCACGCCCTGCCACAACCAAGTCCCGACACCATTTTCCCCACGCCATGCCCGAACCTGTCTTCGCCTTCGTCGGCAACCCGAACTGCGGCAAGAGCACGTTGTTCAACGCGCTCACCGGACTGCGGCAGAAGGTGGGCAACTACCCCGGCGTGACGGTCGAGAAGAAGGTGGGCGAGTGCTTTTCCCAGCATGGTCGGCGGATGCAGATCATCGACCTGCCCGGTGCCTACAGCCTCGCCGCACGTTCGCCGGACGAGGCCGTCATGCGCGATGTGCTGCTCGGCCGCCGCTCCGACACCCCGCGGCCGGACCGTGTGGTGTGCATCGTCGACGCCACCAATCTCGAGCGGAACCTCTACCTCGCCTCCCAGATCCTGGATCTCGGCCTGCCGGTGATCGTGGCCCTGAACATGATGGATCTCGCCGCGGCCAACGGCCTGCGGATCGACGTCGCCGCGCTCTCCGCGCGCCTCGGCGTTCCGGTGGTCCCCTGCCAGGCCAACGCCGGCGAGGGGCTCACCGAGCTGCGGCTGGCGATGAGCCGCACCGATCTGGCGCCGCCGGCGCAGCCGCTCTGGCGCCTGCCCGCGGAGCTGGAACCGGCGCTGACGGAACTTGTCGCCGCGATTCCCCGACACGGCGAACGGGCCGCCGCGGCCGCCCGGGCCGAGGCGTTGCTGCTGCTCGGCGACCGCGAGGCTCTGGCGGCCTCCGGGGTGACGTTCGCTCCCGCCGTCCAGGC
>JAEXPG010000444.1 GCA_023447015.1 Verrucomicrobiota bacterium | reverse complement strand
GACATGGAGCGACGGCGCGTGGGGCGCTCAGGAGGCGAAGACGCGGAAGTAGGCGAGGGCGGCCATGCCGCCAAGACCGAGGAGCGCGGAGGGGATCAGCGGCGCCCACGAGACGGAGAGCGTCATGAAATACATGCCGATCGTGCCGGCGCCCACCGCGATCATCAGATGGTACTCCCCGGTGAGGAAGAACATGAAGCAGAGCAGACCGACGGCGAACAGCGCGCGGAACCGGACGGCGGGGTAGAAGGTTGTTGCGCCGAGAAGCAGGACGATGACGAAAAAGACATCGATCAGCCCCAGCACGATGAAGGGATCGGTGATCATCCCCACCCAATCGCCGGAATAGATGAGCGCGAGGTTCTCGCCGTAGAAAAACATGGCGAACATGCTCACCAGCAGCGTGAGGATGAGCAGATGGCGGCCGATACCGGCGACGTGTTCGGCGACGATCTTGGGATCGATGCGACCGCGGGTGTCCGAAGTACGGCCCTCGGCGGCGGCGAGCATGTCCTCGACACGGATGGGGGCGTCGCCGGCCTGTTCGACGTTGAGGGTCTCGATATCGTCCTTCGGGCGCACCTTGAGCTTCTTCTTCTCCGGGAAGAGGAAGCCCATCAGGCTGTCGTTGGTGCTGATGGGCACCCATTGCTCGAGCGCGGCGTCGTAGTAGAGCGTCGAGCCGTCGACCTGCTGGGCCTCCACGAGGGAGGAAAGCTGGTCTTGGGTGAAGGGCCCGCGCGCATCGGTGTCGTTCTCGCCGCGGATGTAGAATTCCTGCGTTGTGGACATCCTTGTGGGCGCGAAATGTGCCGGGCAGGACGCCCCCCAGCAAGAGCAAATCCGGCCGGCCTAGCCCGTAGCGGGCGAGGCCGGCATGCTCACAAACCCTTTACATCCGCTGGAGGGTGCGGAGACCGAGCAGGTGCAGTCCGGTTTCCAGCCAGACCAGCGTGCGGGCGCAGAGCAGCAGGCGCCGGGCGCGGACGCCGGCGTCTTCGACGATGACTTTGTCGGCGTTGTAGAAGGTGCTGAACTGCCCCGCCAACTCGTAGAGGTAGGTGCAGAGGAAATGCGGACGCAGCGAAGTCGCGGCCTGGTTGAGCGCGGCGGGGAAGGCGACGAGCTTGCGCGCGAGGGCGAGCTCGGTGGGCGTCTCCAATGCGCTGGCACCGGAGAGCGGCGCGGCGGGTTCGAGGCCGGCCTTGCGGAAGATGCTGTACTGGCGGGCGACGGCGTAGAGCAGGTAGGGCGCGGTGTTGCCCTCGAGGCTGATCATCTTGTCCCACGAGAAGAGATAGTCGGAGGAACGGTTCTGCGAGAGATCGGCGTACTGCACGGCGCCCACGCCGACGATCTCCGCGATCTGGCGACGCTCAGCCTCGGGGATGTCGGCGCTTTTCTCGGAGACGAGCTTGAACGTGCGCTCGCGGGCCTCGTTGAGGAGGTCCTTCAGCTTGATGTTCTCGCCGCTCTTGGTCTTGAACGGCCGGCCGTCCTCGCCGAGCACGGTGCCGAAGTCGACGTGCTCGAGGCGCGGGAGCGGGCGGTTGGTCTTTTCGAACCATTTCTTTGCGGTGAGGAAGAGCTGCTCGAAGTGGTCGCCCTGGCGCTTGTCGACGACATAGAACGCGCCGGTGGCACCGATCTGCTCGGTGCGGTAGAGGATGGTGGCGAGGTCGGTCGAGGCGTAGTTGGAGGCGCCGTCGGACTTGCGCACGAGGAAGGGCTGCGGGCGCTCGGCGTGACGCGAGAAGCGCGGGTGCTCGTCGTGGAAGACGACGAGGGCGCCGTCGCTGTCCTCGGCCAGGCCGCAGCCGGCGAGTTCGCGGTACACCTGGTCGACCTTGTCGTTGTAGAAGCTCTCGCCGAGGGTGAGGTCGAACTTGATGCCGAGCTGGTCGTAGATCGTCTGGAAGGCGGAGAGGCTGGCGTCGCCGATCTGCTGCCAGATCGCGCGGGCCTCGGGGTCGCCGGACTGGAGCTTCACGAGTTCCTGGCGCGCTTCGTTCATCACGGCCTCGTCGGCCTCGGCGGCGGTGTGGCCGACCTTGTAGAGGCGCTCGAACTCGGCGAGCGGGTCGGCGGCGAAGGCGGCCTGGTCGAGGTGGCGCTTGTAGGCCCAGATGATCTTGCCGAACTGTGTGCCCCAGTCGCCGATGTGGTTGTCGCGAATCACCTTCGCGCCGGAGAAGGCGAGCAGGCGGCAGAGCGCCTCGCCGATCACGGCCGAGCGCAGGTGGCCGACGTGCATCTGCTTGGCGGTGTTGGGCGAGGAGTAGTCGACGATCCACGTCTGTCCGGAGTAGGCGGCGGCGGCGCCGGCGCGGAGATGCTCCTCGGAGTCGTAGGTTGAGAGCCAGTTCTGCAGCGCGGCGGGTGTGAGGCGGAAGTTGATGAAGCCCGGGCCGGCGATCTCGATGGTGCAAACCTCGGCGGGCAGCGCGATCAGGCCGACGAGCTGGGTGGCGAGGGCGCGCGGGTTCTGCTTCTGGCGCTTGGCGTAGGCGAGCACGCCGTTGGCCTGGAAATCGCCGTGGGCCGGATCGGCGGGGCGCACGTCGGGCGCGAAGAGCGTGAGGTCGAAGCCGGCCTGGGTGGCGGCGGCTTTCACGGCGTTCTCGATTTCGGCGGCGACGTTGAAGGGCAAAACCATCCGCGCACTCAACGGCCCGCCGTTGGCACGATCAAGACCGCATTTCGATGGTGCCGGGTTCGGGCTCGATGGGGTTCCGACCTGCTTTCCGGCGGCGACCCAAACGACACGTTTTCCCTCTGAGGCACCGGTCTCCGGGTACCGAGGAAGATTATACTCGACACCCACCTTGCAATCTGCTTACTGGCAACGGCTTGGGTCGGAAGGCTCTGGCCGTTAACCTCGCCAAATCTCCGTGAATTCCATCATCAAAAAACGTACTCTTCCCCCGCGTCGCTACGTCAAGCCGTCCTTTACCTATCTCATTGAGAAGAAACGGGATGGCGGCGAATTCACCCAAGAGGAAATTCGCTTCATCATCGACTCGGTGCTCGACGGCGAAATGCCTGATTACCAGTTGGCCGCGCTGGCGATGGCGATCTACTTCCAGAGCATGTCGGCGCAGGAGACTGCCATCCTCACCGAGGAAATGATGCTCGTGGGTGAGACCGTCGATCTCTCGCATATCGCCAAGCCGAAGATCGACAAGTACTCCACCGGCGGGGTGGGCGACAAAACCGCCCTCGTGCTCGTGCCGCTCGCCATGGCCAGCGGCGTGGTTGTCCCGATGATGTGCGGGGTCGAACCCGAGTACGAAATCTCCGCGCTCGACAAACTCTCCTCGGTCCCCGGCTTCAAGTCCCAGATCGACGTGCAGCACTTCACCGACCAGCTCGCCCGCGTGGGCGGCGCGATCATCGCGCAGAGCAAGGATCTCGCGCCCGTCGACGAGAAGCTGCACGACATGCGCAAGCAGACCGGCACGATCCCGAGCCTGCCGCTCATCACCGGTTCCGTTCTTTCCAAGAAGCTCGCCGAAGGCGCCGAAGGCCTCGTGATCGATGTGAAGTGGGGCAACGGCTCCTTCATCAAGGATCTCGAGCAGGCCAAGCAGCTCGCTCGCTCCATGACCCGCGTCGGCCGCTCGATGAAGCGTCGTTGCGTCGCGCTGGTGACCGACATGAACCAGCCGCTCGGCGACACGGTCGGCACCTCGCTCGAGCTCAAGGAGGCGATCCAGCTCCTCAAGGGCGAAGGCCCGGAGGACATGAAGGAGCTCGTCCTCAAGCTCGGCATGGAGATCGTCCGCCTCGCCGGCGTCGCCGGCTCGACCCTCTCGGCCAAGCAGACCGTGCAGCGCCACCTCACCGACGGCTCCGCGCTCGAGAAGTTCAAGGAGCTCATCCGCGCCCAGGGCGGCGACGCCTCCTTCATCGACGCGCCGGAAAAGTTCCCGCAGGCGAAGCACATCCGCAAACTTCCGGCGCCGAAGCGTGGATACGTCCACACCATCAACGCCGCGCTCATCGCCAAGGGCGTGCACATCCTCGGCGCCGGCCACGTCACCCCCGGCGACAAGATCGACTACACGGTCGGCGTCTCGGAGATCAAGAAGGTCGGCACGCAGGTGAAGCAGGGCGAGCCGCTGATGATGATCCACTACAACGACGAGGCGAAGCTCGAGGCCGCGCTGGAGCATTTCAAGAACGCCTACCGCCTCGCCCCGAAGCGTCCGACCCCGCCGCCGCTCGTCGTCGAGCGCGTGGCCTGAACGCCGCAGCGAGTCCTTCCTTTCGAGCCGGGCGTTTTGACCGCCCGGCTCTTTTTTCGCCCGGCTGCGAGTGCTTTCTCTGATGCTCACGATCCGCTACGCCACCCTCGCGGACAAGCAGGCCGTCTACGAGTGGCTCTGCTGCTCCGACACCACGAGCCTGCACCTGGGGCCGCCGGACTATCCGGAAAGTCCGGTGCCGACGAGTGAGGAGTTCGCTCGGGATTTCGAGGACTTCTATTTCCAGTCCGAGGGGCGTCACCAAGGTTCGGTGATGATCATTGAGCGCACCGGGGAGCCGATCGGTTGCCTCTGCTACGCGTGTTTCCACCTGCAGCCGAGGGCGGCTGAGCTCGACATCTGGCTGAAGGAGCGGCGCCTGTGCGGGCACGGTCTCGGCGCCGAGGCGCTCCGACTTCTGGTCGAGCATCTGCGGCGCGAGCTCGGGATCACCCGGTTTCTGATCCGCCCGTCCGCACGGAACACCCGGGCGCTGCGCGCCTACGCGAAGGCCGGCTTCGTCGAACGACCGGAGAAGGTTCCGGCGCTCCGGTCCTTTCTGAAAGATGAAGACTGGGAGGCCTACGGAGGCGGCGACTATGGGTTGGAGGGCACCGCGGTCATGACACTGGAGGATGAGCCGAGGCCCCTGTCGGAGGAGCGTCGTTAGGAGGGCCGATCGGACGCTTCAATCGGCGCGGTTGCGGGGCGGTGAAGGGTGCTGGTGTTTCGCTTCGGCGGCTTCGCCGACTCATCCCATGGTCGGATAGGCGGTGTAGCCGTGCGGGCCGGGGCTGTAGAGGGTCTTTGAATCCGGCTCCACCAACGGCGCTCCGGCGCGCACGCGCTGCGGCAGGTCGGGGTTGCTGATGAAATGGTGACCGAAGACGATGGCCGCCGCGGTGCCGGCGGCGACGGTCGCCTCCGCCTCGGCCGGGGTGTAGCCCATGCCGCACAGCAACGCGCCGCGGAAGGCCGCGCGGGCGGGCGTGACCACGTCGCCTTGCTGCTGTCCGAAGAAATCGCCGCGCATGAGATCGAGGAACGCGATGCCGCGGCGGTCGAGCTCCCGCGCCACATGGGTGGCGAGGGCCACCGGGTCGCTGTCCTTCATGTCGTTGTAGCTGTTCAGGGGCGAGATGCGCACGCCCACGCGGCCCGCGCCCCACACGCCGATGACCGCATCGACGACCTCGAGCAGCAGCCGCGCGCGGTTCTCGATCGATCCGCCGTAGGGACCGCGGCGCTGATTGCTGCCATCGCGGAGAAACTGGTCGAGGAGATAGCCGTTGGCGCCGTGCACCTCGACTGCGTCGAAGCCGGCGGCGAGGGCGTGTTCCGCGGCCTGGCGGAAACCGGCGACAATCCCGGGCAGCTCGTCGTCGCGCAGCTCACGCGGCACCTCGTACGGTTTCTTGCCCTGGGGCGTGTGGGTCTCGTCGTTGGTGATGCGCAGCGGGCTCGGCCCGACCGGCTGCGCGCCGTTGTTGAGCAACGAATGGCAGGCGCGTCCCCCGTGCCAGAGCTGGAGGGCGATCTTGCCGCCTTTCGCGTGCACGGCGGTTGTGACGGTTTTCCACGCGGCGACCTGCGTGGTCGAGTAGATGCCCGGCTCGCGTCCGCCGAACGCGGAGTTGCCCGCGATGGCCATCGTCGCCTCGGCGATGATGAGTCCCGCGCCGGCCCGCTGGGCGTAGTACTCGGCCATGAGGGCGGTCGGGTTGTGGTCCGCGTCGGCCCGGCAGCGAGTGAGGGGGGCCATGACGAAACGGTTGGCGAGCGAGATGGTCCCGAGTTGGACCGGCGTGAAGAGGGCAGCGTGGTGCATGGGTGGTAGGTAGGGCGGCAAGCAAGGGGTGTTGCCTCCAAATGCAAACGCGGGCCGTCCGCGGTGCGGGCGGGCAAACGAAAACACGGCGCTACCGGTAACAGCGCGGCAACGCGAGCGGTTGCGAAACTCGTCAGTTCTCCGCCGAGTGGAGGCCACCGGCGCCGGCGCGGAATTCGAGCACGGTGCGGCCGGAGCCGTCGGGGCGCTCGCTGGCGCAGTTCCACAGGCACGCGCCGCAGTGGATGCACTTCTCGCGATCGAAGACCGGCACGCCGTCGGGGCCGTGCGCAATCGCTTGGCCGGAGCAGACCTCAACGCAGGTGCGCTGGTCGCACTTCGCGCAGACTTGCGGGAAGGGGAAGACGACGTGGTCGGCGTAGCCGGCCGGCGCCTGCACCTTGCCGCCCATGAGCAGCGCATCTTGGTGCGAGACGAGGAGCTTGCCATCGAGCGGGATGGCGGGCCAGCCGGCGCGGTCCATGAGCGCGTTGTAGAGCGGAAGGCCCTTCGCAAGGCAGTCGGCGCGGAGCTTGGCGATCTCGGCGGCGGGGATCTTGCCGGCGTAGAACTTCTCGATCGAGGGCAGGCGCTTGTGCGGCGGGAGTTCTTTCAGGAAGGGGAAATTGAGCAGGCCCTTGGTCAGGCCGGTCATGCCCATGCCGATCAGGCCGGACACGACGCCGCGGGTGAAGCCGTCGCGCGATTTCTCGGCGATGCGGCCTTCCTTCTCGACCCAGCTGGCGCGGCGGCGAGCCACGTAGGTGGCGTCGAGGTTCTCCTTGGTGAAGGGCTTGCCGGCCTTGAGCAGCTCGAGCACGGCATCCGCGAGCTGGGTACCGGTGGCCCAGGCCTCGTCGACGCCGGAGCCGGTGAGGACGTTGGTGGTGCCGGAGCCCTCGCCGATGCGGGCGTAGCCGTGGCCGGTGAGGTGCGGCTCGCCGCGTTTGCCGGATTCGCCGAGGGTTTTGGCGCCCCAGGAGCGCAGCGTCGCGCCGTTGAGGTGACGCCAGAGGTACGGGTGCTGCACCCAGTGCTGGAGGTAGCGATAGGCGGTGCGGACGGGATTATCGAACCACGACGGGACGAAGATGCCCAGCGAGGCGATGTTGCCCGGGTGGATGTACATGAAGCCGAAGATCTCCGGCTCGGGGAATCCGAAGGTGTGGAAGACGGTGCCCGGCTCGAGCTTCGAGTCGGCGGGGAGGTCGACGACGAGCTTCATGCCCACGGCCCATTCGTGCGCGTGGTGGCCCTCGGGCATGCCGAACTCGCGGTCGAGCTGCTGGCCGAGCGCGCCGACGGGGCCGTCGCCGATGACGGTGAGGGCGGCACGGATATCCATGCCCGGCGTGAAGCCGGCGGTGGGCGTACCGTTCTTCTCGACGCCCTGGTCGGAGAGGCGCACGCCGACGACCTTCTTCTCTTCGACGAGCGCGGCGGAGACGGGCGACGACGGCCAGACCTGCACGGTGCCGGCGCCGGTGGCCTGCTGGCCGACCCACTGCATGAACTGGCCCATCGAGAGGATCAGGCCGTCGTGTTTGGCGAGGAACGGTGGGATCCACGGCAGCTCGATCGCCCAGGTCTTCCCCTTGAAGAGCTTCAGGAAAACATCGGAGGCACGCAGCGCGAGTGAGCGGCGGCTGGCGCCGATCGGGTCGAGCAGGTAGGCGACGTGCTCGGTCTTCACCGGCGCGGCCATCGGGATCTGCGCGGGGTCGAGCTGCGGGAAACTGGCCTTGATGCTCCGGCCCGGCGTGACCACGCCCGAGACACCGAAACCGACATCGTCGGCGCGCTCGTAACAGATCACCTGCGGCGGCATGCCCGGCATGGCGGCGCTCTCGACGACCGGCGAGCCATCCTCCTTCACGAGACCTTTGGAGAGCGTGGTGAGGAATCCGCCCATTGCCGGCCCGAAGCCGACGCAGACGATATCGACGTCCATGCGCGGGCGTTCGACGGCGGGTTGTTGATCAGGAGTGGTGCTCACGGTGGGTGGAGTGGTGGGTGAAAAGAATGAGTCCTATAGGTCGGATGGGACCTATAGGACGCGGAAGGCGGAGACCGCTCGGCTTACGCCGGGTAATCGAGGGCTTCGGGGATCATGACCTGCGCGAGGGCGTCGGCGGCGCGATCCTTGGCGAGGCGGCTGCCGGCGAGGCAGGTATCGACCTTGAGGCGGAGCTTGCCGAAATCCTCGACGAGGCCGGCGAGCTTGCCGGTGCCGTCGCCTTGGCCGCAGCACTGGGTCTCGCTGTGACCATTGCAGCCGCAGGTGGAGGAGAAGCCGTAGACCAGCTCGGCGCAGATGCGCGAGGCCTGGCCGGCGGCGCTGGCGGCCTGCACGGCGGCAAGGTCCGAGAAGAAGTTCACGTAGCCGGCGAGACCGGCGGCGACGGTGGCGCTCTGCGGGCCCTTCGCCTCAAGCTCGAGGATATCCAGAATCTGCTGGCGCGAGGCGAGCAGCCAGCAGAGGGCGTCGACGAGCGGGAAGACCACGCCGTGGCGGTTGCCGGAGAAGAGCTTGGCGCCCGAGGCGTCCTTGGCCTGCTGCACGTGCTCGAGGGTCCAGAGCCAGAGTTCCATCGCGGAGGCGAGGACACACGCGCCGGTGTCGGGGTGCGTGGCGGCGATGGCGCGGAGCTCTTTCACCCAGTTGCGGTAGCAGGCGAGGAAGACCTCGTTGGTCATCGTCACCGAAATCTGGCGGCGCTGGACGGCCTCGGGGCCTTCGTAGGTGGCCTCGAGCTGGGCATCCATCCACTTGTGGCCGAGGAAGCCGGGGCAATCCTCGGTGATGCCGTAGCCGCCCATGAGGGCGACGGCTTCGCGCATCATCGTGGCGCCGTAGCCGGTGTTCCAGAGTTTGATGGCGGGGCAGAGGACGTTGGCCTGTGCGTCGAGCACGAGGTACTGCACGAGCGGATCGGCCTTGAGGGCCTCGAAGCGGATGGCGTCGCGGGCGGCCTCGGGCTGGGCGGCGAGTTCGACGAACTCGAGCGCGGGCTTGGTGAGGGCGCGGAGCGCCTTCATCTGCTGCATGCCGGTGACGATGCCCTGCTCGGCGAACTTGGCGTCCTTGATCTTCTCGAGCGGGTCGAGCTCATCGAATAGGCGCGCGGTGGCCATACCGAGGGCGATGCCGGCTTCG
>JAEXPG010000438.1 GCA_023447015.1 Verrucomicrobiota bacterium | reverse complement strand
GTCCTGGGCCACAAGGCCCGCGGCCGCGCAGAGTAGGGTGAGGGCAACTGTCAGTGTCTTCATGGTTCCGTTCTGGAATGTATCTGTTCATCGCGCACAGGGGGTGGGGCGAAACGGGAGCAAAGCGCTCCCGCCGTCGGCGGCGCAAGGAGATAAGCCCCCCGGCATCATCGAGGACAGGCAATAGAGTCCGGTCGGTACATGAGCGTGAACCGACGAGGAGCGGGCGCGGAAGGGATCGAACGCTTGCTCCTCGCTTCCTCGGGGTGGCGGTCTCGACTTCGAATTCCGGTCTCCCGGCTGGCTGACGTGGGTCCGGTAAAAGTGAGGGGACCAGCCGGCGGAGGCTGCTCGGCGCTGGCGATCATGGCGGTCCAGGCGGGGGGACTTTCCGTGGTTGGGCTCGCTGTTCGCCGACGGACCGGTGCGCGTTGTCTCCGCTGGGCGGGTGGTCCATCCCGAGTACTCGCCTCCCCGCACGCGCCTGCCCCGCCTTGGCTCCGCAGCCCCACCGACCGCGGCGCACCACCACTCTCCCGCCGCAATCGTCGCGCCGGCGATTGCATTTTCCACCGGAACATCCAGCCTGTCGGCCAACGCGATGGCGAGGCCCCCCTCCAAGACAGACCCGGCCAATTCGCGGCCTCCGCACCGGCGCCGGCCGGCCTCGGCCGCGTCGGGTCTCCGCGTGTTCGGTCTCGCGCTCGCCCTCGGCCTCGCGGGCGCCCGCCTCCCGGCACAGGCACCGACACCGGCGCCCGCCTCCCCGCCCGAGGCGCCCGAGGTCCTCATCATCAACTCCTACGGTCCCGGCTACGACTGGAGCGACGACGAGACCACCGGGCTGATGACGGTCCTGCTCGAGCACTACCCCACCTTCGAGCCGGTCATCCAATACCTCGACGCGAAACGCTTCCCCGACCCTGCCCGCGAACCGGCGCTGCTCGAGGACCTCGTATCCAAGTTACGGGCCCGTCCACCTCGGCTGATCGTCACCCTCGACAACACCGCGTTCGATTTCGCCCTGCGCCACCGCGCGGTCCTGGGCGAGGATCTGCCCCTTGTGTTCGGCGGGCTCAACCGCTTCACCCCGGAGATGATCGCCGGCCAGCGCAACATCACCGGCGTCTCCGAGGAGACCGACTTCAGCGGCACCTTCGAACTGATCCGGGCGCTCACCCCAGGCGCCAGAAAGATCCTCGTCATCGGCAACCAGACGGAGAGCAGCCTCGAGAAACGCCATGCGCTTGAAGCCGTCCTCCCGCGCTACACCGACCGCTTCTCCTTCGAATTCTACGAGGACTGGACGGACGCCCAGCTCATCCAGCGTGTCTCGACCCTCCCCGACGGCACGGTCGGGCTGATCCTCGACGTCACCCGCGACGCGGCCGGCACGTACAACTACAACAGCGCCGTCTTCAGCACCGAGCTCGCCACCCGCACCCGCGTCCCCCTCTTCATCACCACCCGCCCGCCCGGGGTGCACGACAGGAGCGTCGCCGACTGGGATGGGCGCGGCGGAGGCCTCGTCGTGGCCGACCTCCACGGCGCGAAGGTCGGCGAGCTCGCGCTGCAGGTCCTCGCCGGCAAACGTGCCGACGCCATCCCCGTGGTCCGGCACTCGCCCCAACGGATGGAGGTCGACTACCGGCACCTGCGCCGCTTCGGCCTCCCGCTCGCTCAGGTTCCCCACGGCACCAGGGTGATCAACGCCCCCGTCACGTTCTATCAGATCAACCGCTCGCGCATCATCATCGCCGGCGCGGTCTTCCTCCTGCTCTGCGGCATCATCGTCGCGCTCCTCGTCAACATCATCCAGCGGCGCCGCGCCGAGTCCGCCCTGCGGCGCACCGAGGAGCAGCTGCGCTCCGCCCAGAAGATGGAGGCCATCGGCCTGCTCGCCGGCGGCGTGGCCCACGACTTCAACAACATCCTCCAGGTCATCCGCGGCCACGCCGCCTTCCTGCAGGATTCGATCAACGGCACCCCGCAGGATCGCGAGGACCTCGCGATGATCCAGAACGCCGCCGAACGCGCGGCACAGCTCACCCGCCAGCTGCTGGTCTTCAGCCGCAAGCAGGCGCTCAACCCCGAGTCGATCGAGATCAACGCCCTTGTCGCCGACATGGTGAAGATGCTGCACCGCGTCCTCGGCGAGCACATCACCCTCGAGGTCACCCCGCTGCCCGAACGCGTCACGCTCCTCGCCGACAAGGGCCAGATCGAGCAGGTCCTCCTCAACCTCTGCCTCAATGCCCGCGACGCCATGCCCGGCGGCGGCCGCATCCAGATCGCCCTCGACCGGACCACCCTCACCCCCGCCGACTGCGAGAAGAACCCCGACCGCCGTCCCGGGCCCCACCTCGCCCTGAAGGTCAGCGACACCGGCACCGGCATGCCGCGCGCCGTGCTCGACCGCCTGTTCGAACCGTTCTTCACCACCAAGGAACCCGGCAAGGGCACCGGCCTTGGCCTCTCCGTCGTCTACGGCATCGTCCGGCAGCACGGCGGCACCATCAGCGTCTACAGCGAGGTCGGCACCGGCAGCGTCTTCCGGATCCTGCTGCCGCTCGTCACCACCGATCGGCAACACACCGACGACGCCACCGAGGACTCTCCCGCCCGGGGACAGGGCACCATCCTCCTCGCCGAGGACGATCCCCAGGTGCGCAACATCGCCGTGCGGGTGCTCGGCCGGAACGGCTTCCACGTCCTCACCGCCGCCGACGGCGAGGAGGCCGAGAACCTGATCACCCGGCACGCACCGGAGATCCGGCTGGCGGTCCTCGACGTGCTGATGCCCAAGCGCAACGGCCGGCAGGTCCACGATTTCATCAAGGCGCACCATCCCGCGATCCGCGTGCTCTTCTGCAGCGGCTACACCGCCGAGATGCTGCCGCCCGGCACCGCCCCCGACCCGGGTTACGCGCTGCTCAACAAGCCCTACTCCAGCCGCGACCTCCTCGCCGCCGTGCACCGGCTGCTGGGAAGCTGAGCCGGCCTCCGGAACGCCCCTCGGCCTCCGTCATCGTGCGCGGCCCCGCCCAGGCCTCCCTAGGGGGACTCCGCTGCGGGCGCCGCCAGGTGTTTCCGGAAGAATAGCTCCATCTCGTTGAGCATCCTCACCCGGTCGCGGAACGACCACGTCGAGTGCCCGGCCGCCGGGAAACTCAGCGACTCGACCTGCGCATTGGTCTTCTGCAGCGCCTTCAACATCTCCCGGGCCTGCGTCGCCGGCACCACGTTGTCGAGTTCGCCATGCATGATGTAGACCGGCTGCCGGATCTCCGCGGCGCGGATCAACGGGTCGATGAACTTCTCGTTCGCGGCAAACTCGTCCCGACCGACGATCATCTTCCAGAAGCCGTAGGAATAGTAGTCGCCCCACGAGCGATCACGGTCGTACTGCAGCATCCGCCGGAAGTTCGAGACCGCCGCCACCGCCACGCCGGCCCGGTACAGCTCCGGGTACTTGATCAGGCTCATGTACGTCGCCCAGCCCCCGAAACTGGCGCCGCCGATCGCGACCCGCTGCGGATCGGCCGTGCCGGCGGCGATGAGGTGCCGGGCGCCGTCGGCGATATCGTCGAGGATCACGGTGTCCAGCCGCGCCTCCAGTCCGGCCTTCGCGTAGGCGGCGCCGTAGCCCGAAGACCCGCGGTAGTTGACCTGCAACACCGCATAGCCGCGGGTCGCGAGAAACTGGGTGGTCGCGTCGAACCCCCAGGTGTCGCGCACAAACGGCCCCCCGTGCACCCAGACGATCAGCGGCAGGCGGCTCGCCGCGCCTTCCGGCGGCAACGTGAGATAGCCGTGGATCGTCGCGCCATCGCGGGCCGGGAAGTCGAGCGGCACGGTCTTGGCCAGCTTCCGACCCTCCAGCGCCGAGGCGATCTTGAACAACGGGATCAGCTTCGATTCCTCCGGCCGAAGGGCGTAATAGGCCCCGGGATCCTGGTCGCTGCCGACAAAGAAGATGAAGGTCGAGTCGTCTCCCGCCCAGGTGATAGGAAAGACCTGTTTGCCGGGGAA
>JAEXPG010000161.1 GCA_023447015.1 Verrucomicrobiota bacterium | reverse complement strand
AACTGATCCCCGACAATGAGCGTGTGCTCCGGTCCCTGCGCGGACTCGCCGCCGCGATTCCATCCGGCGGCCATCTGATCTACACCGCACAACCGTGGCATCCGCAGGTCGAGTTCATCGCCCGCGTTCTCCGCAACCGCGAAGGCCGACCGTGGATCATGCGCCGGCGCACGCAGGCCGAGATGGACGCACTCGTCCGCGCCGCGGGCTTCGAGAAGCTCACGATGGAGGTCGACCCGTGGGGCATCTTCACGGTGTCCGTTGCGCGCCGGACATGAACCGCCCGCGCCTCCTGCGCGCCGCGGCGACCTCCGGCGCGCTCTCGCTGCTGTTCCTGGTCGTCTACGGCGGCTGCAACGCCCTGACCGCGTTGCGCGCCGATGTCGGCACCTGCGCGTTTGCGTGGGAACGGCACATCCCGTTCTGGCCGCTGATGATCGTTCCCTACCTGTCGATCGACGCGTTCTTCGTGCTCGCCCCGTTCGTCTGCACCGATGCCGAGCGCCGCCTCCTCACTCGTCGCATCACCATGGCCATTCTCGTCGCCGGCGCGATGTTCCTGCTGTTTCCGCTGCGCTTCGCGTTCGAGCGGCCACCGGCCGCGGGCGCGCTCGGGGCCGTGTTCGACTGGTTCCGCGCGATGGACGCGCCGTACAACCTCGCTCCGTCGTTGCACATCGCACTGCGCACGATTCTCGTCGGCATCTATGCTCGACACACACGGGGCTGGTGGCGGGTGGCGACGCACGTTTGGTTCAGCCTGATCGGTTTCTCGACACTCCTGGTCTGGCAACATCACCTCCTCGACATCGCGACCGGTTTCCTGCTCGCGGCGTCCTGCATCCAGGCATTTCCCGCCGGCGAGCCGCAGCGGGATTTTCGCCCCAACTGGCAGGTCGGCGGCTACTATGCCGCCGGCTGCATCACGCTTGCCGCGCTCGGGAATCTGCTTCGGCCATGGGGCTCACTGCTGCTCTGGCCGGCGCTCTCCCTCGGACTGCTGAGCGCGGCCAACTTCCGCCTCGGCGTCGGAATCTTCCGCAAACGCGACGGCCGGCTACCGATCGCGACCCGCATTCTGCTCGGCCCGGTGCTCCTCGGCCAATGGCTCTCCCTTCGCTACTACCGGCGCCAATCTCGCCCGTGGGATCAGGTCACCTCCACGGTCTGGATCGGCCGACTCCTGAACAGCACCGAGGCCCGAGTTGCCGTCGCCGGCGGTGTCACCGCAGTGCTCGACCTCACCGGAGAGCTCTCCGAGACCGCAGTCTTCCGCACGCTGCGCTACCGCAACATCCCGGTTCTCGACCTCACCGCGCCGAGCGCCGTCCAACTGCGGGAGATGGCGGACTTCATCTCCGCCGAATCGGCCCGCGGCGTGGTCTATGTCCACTGCAAGGCCGGCTACTCGCGCAGCGCCGCCGCCGTCGCCGGCTGGCTGCTCGCCACCGGTCGGGCCGCTTCGGTCGAGGAAGCGCTCCGTCGGCTGCGACGCGCTCGGCCAAGTATCGTCGTGCGGCCGGAGATCCTCACCGCACTTCGCGATTTCGCCCGCCGTCCAGGCGGACAACTCACGGAAATGAGGGAGTCACTCCGTCACTGCTGACGCCAACCAACCGTCCGGATGTCGCCAACCTCGTCCTCGGGGATCGCGAACAGCACAGTGATCTCCTTGGTCTCGCCCGCCGGGACCCTGAGACGGACAAAGATGTCGCCCCGGGCATTTCTCATGCGCACCGCGGGGAAGGCCGCGCCGTTTATATTCACGCCCGCAAACATTTCCCGCGTCACCTCGACCAGACTCGCGGTCCGGTTCGCCACCGTGACAACGGCGGTGGCACGCTCGGTCGCCCGCACCTCGAGGATCGCGAGTCCGCCCGTCCGTTCCTGCGGCTTCGCCTGGCGCTGGCGCTCCGGCGCGCCCTGGCGCTCGGCGGCGCGGGCCGCCTGCAACTTCTCGGCCTCCTCCGCCTGCAGCTTCGCCTCGGCTGCGGCATCGTCGTACGGATACTGGGCCTTGAGCTCCTCGGGGAGTTGCCGCTTGTCGATCTGCTGTATGCCCTCCGCCGACCGGACCGTGACATGCGTGGCGTTCTGCGAGAGCACCTTGATCACCGTCACGGTGCGCCCGTCGGCCAACGACCACTGCTGGTTCTCGGCCCGCATGACCACCACCGCACTGAGCATCGCCACACCCATGAGGAGACGTTTCATGGCCCCATGAATGCGCCGCCGTTATGCCGCGGCAACGGTCTATTTTCCCCGCCAGCGCGGCGCCGGCGATTTTCAGAAGATTTCGGCAATCGCCGCCCCGGCCTACAACACCCCGCCTCCGGCTCCGATCTCGCGCCAGACCTCGCCGAGCGCCTCCAGCAGCCCGAGCCAGTCCGCTTCCGTCGTCTCCCAGCCGGCGCTGAAACGCAACGCCCGGCGCGCATCGGTCTCCGGCACGCCCAGCGCCGCCAGCACGGCCGAACTGCGCCCCTGGGCCGACGCGCAGGCCGCCGTGGTCGACACCTCGAACCCCCGCTTGTCGAGCTTGGTCAGCCAACGCTGGCTCTCGCCCGCCGGCAGAACCGCCATGGAGGTATTCCAGAGCCGCTCCGTGCCCGCCCCCACGATCCGCCCCCCAGCAACCGAGGCGCACAGCCCGGCCTCGAACCGGGCACGCCAACCGGTACGGACCGCTATCTCGGTGGCACACAAACCCTCGGCCTCGGCCAACGCGGCCACCATTGCCGCCAGCGCGGGCCAATCCTCGGTCCCCGCCCTCCGTCCGCCCTGCTGCCCTCCTCCGACGAGGAAACGGAAGTCGGCCCCGGCGCCGCCACTGGGCAACACCAGGAGACCCGTTCCTTTCGGTCCGCCGAACTTGTGGGCCGAACCAAACACGAACCCTGCCGTGCCCAGTCCCGCCGCCGGCAGCCGCCCCAGCCACTGCACGGCGTCGCAGACATACGGCACACCGGCGGAGTGGCATTCCACCGCAAGTTCCCGCCACGGCTGCAGCACACCGGTTTCGTTGTTCGCGGCCATCACCACGACCGCCGCCACGTCGCCGGCCGAGAGCCGCTCACGAACCGTCGCAGGATCCACGCGTCCTTCGGCAGAGAGCGGAAGCCACTCGATCCGCCCGGCGAAATGCCGTTCGGCCGAGAGCCGCACACAGGAATGCTCGGTCGGGTTTATTAGGATACGCCAACGGCGCTCCGAGTTTCCCGCGAGGTGCGCCATCACGGTGTTGGCGGCCTCGGTCGCGCCGGAAGTGGCGACCACCTGCTCGGGGGCGGCGCCGAGCATCGCGGCCAGGCGCGCCCGCTCGCGATCGACCAAGGCACGGACCCGCGCCGCCGACCGATAGGCGCCGGCCGGATTCTGCCACGCATCGTCCTGCGCCGCGATCCAAGCCTGCCGTGCCGCCGCGGCCAGCGGAGCGGTGGCGTTGTGGTCGAAGTAGGCCATGGCGCGAAAGTGCGCCGCTCCTCCCGTCGAATCAACCACTCCCCGCACCGCGCTCGTCCCCTCCGGGCAAAAAGATGCCCGCGACCGCCGTGAGCCAGAAAAGCCAATTACATCCCCTATGCATATTCACTTTTCCTACCTTGAACGACGATCGCGGGCAAAGTTGCTTCGGAAAGAACTGTCCGCCACCCCTGCTGGAGGAGCCGCGCGAACACGGAATGAAGGCCAACCGCAGGACCCTCTTTTGTCCAGAAAAAGTTTCCCCCTTTCGCGCCTTGGTGGAGTGCGGTGCCTGCGCCGCTGGACGCGCGCCAGCTGGGGGCAAGGCCGGAGAGGGCCAAGCGCCGCCGCGCCTGCGACCCGCGCACCGAATCCGCGCCATCTTCGCGCCGCCGGGGATCCCGTCAGGCGACACGCCGAATCACCCGTCCCTCGCGCCTAGCGCAGACGCGCAAACGCCCACAGGGCGATCAGCGCCATCGCCGAATCGGGCAGCCAGGCGGCGGCCGCCGGGCTGAGCGTGCCGAACGACGCCATCAGCGTCGCGAGCTTCGCCAGAAGGAAATAAAGGAAGAACAAGCCGATCGACTTCGACATGTTCACCGCCGGATTCACCCGCACCCCGCCGACGGCGAACGGCACGGCCAGCGCCATCACCACCAGCACGCCGAAGGGGCTCGCCTGCTTGCGCTCATGCTCGACGGCATAACGGCGATAGCGCGCCGTGTCGCCGCCGCGCACGTGGGCCATCGCACGCTCAAGTTCGAAGAGGGAGAGATCCGCCGGATCCTTCAGCAGCAGCAGCATGAGTTCGGGATCGTCGTCGACCTGCTCCTCGATGCGATGGGCGAAGGGCACCGAGCCCAGCTGCTCGCCGGTCGCCGGATCGAGGCGGAGCTCGCGCCCCTCGCGGAAGACCCAGGCGTCGCGCCACCGGTCGAAATAGGCCTCCTTCGCCAGCAGCCGCCGCTCCTCGTGGTTCTGGGCGTTGAAGAAACTCAGGCTCACGCCCTCGCCACGGTGGGCGACATCGTCGTAGGCGTTGAGGAACCAGAGGCGCCGGGCCGAGTCGTTCGCAAACGCCAGCGCGGTGTACACCCCCACGCCGCCGGTGGCGCTCTTCCGGAGCACGGCGGCGCGCCGCATCGTCTCGCGGGTCTGCCGCGCCTCCTCGACCGACCACGGGATCATGCTCGCGTTGAGGAACCAGACAAAGCCCGCCAGCAGCAGTCCGAAGAGCCAGACCGCCCGGGTCACCCGGAACAAGCCGAGGCCCGCGGCACGCATCGCGGTGAACTCGTTGCTGCGGTGCAGCTGACCGAGTGCGTAGAGGAGCGAGAGCAGCACCGAAATCTGCAGCACCAGCGGCACATTTCCCGGCACCAGCACGAGATAATAGTAGAGGACCTCCCACAGCCCGGCGCCGCTGCCGATGAAGTCGGCGAGGTTGCGCTGCATGTCGACCAGCACGAGCAGGCCGAGCAATGCGGCCATGATCAACCCGAAGGTCTTCAGCCACGAGCCCAGCACGTGTCGGTCGAGGATGGTCATCTGATCCTTCCGACTCTCCGGAATCGCCCGGGTGCCGCAAGGTTTTCCCGGAAGCCCGCCGTGCCACCAGTCCGCAGCCCGACCACCGCCCCAATGTTACGGGCCGGTGAACTCTGCGATG
>JAEXPG010000325.1 GCA_023447015.1 Verrucomicrobiota bacterium | reverse complement strand
CGTCTTGGGCGGGATCGGCGGGCATCGCCTGCGGGGTGGGGTTGGAAAACGGGGGTGGAAAGCGGAAGCGCGCGGCGCGTGCTCAGCTTTGGGGGGGCGCCGGCGGGGCGGGCGGATTGGCGAGTTCGACGCCGTTGCCCACGAGGGCGAAATAGCGGGTGCGCTGTGCGGGGTTCATCGTCTCGGCCACGGCATAGACGAGGTCGAGGGTGAGCGTGCGGCACTCGCTGCGGGCCTTGCGGTTGGCGGCCTTGGCCTGGTGGTAGGCGACGAAATCGACCTTGTCGGCGGTGCGGCGCATCTCGTCGAGCCGCACGAGTTCCTCGCGGGTGGTGCGCAGGACGTTGAACAGGCGCTCGAGCTCCGGGCCGGTGCGGTTGTGGAGCGCCCGGATGCGGGCGTACTGCTGTTCGTCGAGTTGGAACTCCGTCTGCATCCACGCCAAGTTGCGGGCGAGGCGGTTCTCGACGGTGGGGCGGCGGAAGGCGTAGAACCCGATGTGGGCGGCGGCTCCCGCGACGAAACCGATCAGGACGACGAGGAGAAAGCGTTTCACGGTGGACTGCCCGCGGAGTTGCGCAGCAGGTGGTTGATGGTTTGGAGATAGACGACGCCGATCTGGCTGAGGTCGCGCACGGAAAGGCGGGTGGCGCGGAGTTCGGCGCTGATGAGGCCGAGGGCGATGCAGGCGGCGACCCAGCCGAGGACGGCGCGCTGGCGGACGAGGGAAGCGAAGGTGTCGCGCCAGACCTGGAGGAAGCCGGGGCGGCGGCGGGCCTCGGTCGCATCGATGCGGGCCCAGACACGACGGCGCAGGTCGGATTTGGCGGCGGGGACCTCTTTCCAGGAGGCGATCAGATCATCGAGCGGGTCGGGCGTGTTGGTCATGTTGAATCCCGCTGGGGTGGGCGGTCGTGGCAGTATAAGCCCGCGCCCGGAAAAATCCCTTCAAACTTTTTCTTGGAGCCGAATTGTCGGCGAGGCGAGGAGCCGCGGCATCCCCGAACGTGCTCCGCCGTGGAGGCGTGGCTGTGGGCGCGGCGGCTTGCGCGGCGGGCGGCGGGCGCCAGTCTGGCGGCGCGATGCGCAACCAGGCGTTTCCCGAGCCCTATCCGTTTCCCGACCCAGCCCTCGCGGACGAGGACGGCCTGCTGGCGTTGGGGGTGCCGGTGACGCCGGCGAACCTGCGCGCGGCCTATGCGCGGGGGATTTTTCCGTGGCCGTTCTCGCCGCGGCATCCGGTGCCGTGGGTGAGTCCCGGGGAGCGGGCGGTGCTGGAGTTCGACCGGCTGCATGTGCCGAAGACACTGCGGCAAGCCCGCCGCCGAACGACCTGGACGTTCACGATCGACCGCGACTTCGAGACGGTGATGGCCGCCTGTGCGGCGGCGAAGCGTCCGGGACAGCGTGGCACCTGGATTACCCCGGCGATGCGCGCCGGCTATGTGGCGCTGCACCGCGAGGGTGGCGCGCACAGCGTGGAGGTGTGGGACGGCGAGCGGCTGGTCGGCGGCCTGTACGGTGTGGACGCCGGCGGACTGTTCACCGGGGAAAGCATGTTCCATCTCGAGGCCAACGCCTCGAAGCTGGCGTTGCTGCACCTCGTCGCTCATCTCGCGGCGAAGGGGGCGACGTGGATCGACATCCAGCAGCTGACCCCACACTTCGAGGTGCTGGGGGCGCGGGTGATCCCGCGGGCGGACTTTCTGGCCCGGCTGCGCGGCGAGCAGAGCGCAGGACGCCGGTTGTTCTGATGGAGGGATTGTTCCCGGGCGACTGGTCGGGGCCGGCCGAGCCGGGCGGAAAAGCACAAGCCCGGTTCGCCGAGGCGAACCGGGCTCCCTGATACAAACCCAGTGCTGACAGTTGGTGCCGACCGATTACTTGGCCGCCTTCTCGGCGACCGGGCTGAAGTTGAACTCCTGCACGGCGAAGACGCGGGTGGCGCGGCCCTTGCGCAGGGGCGGGTTGAAGGTCCATTGCTTCACCGCGGAGAGGGCGGCGGCGGCGAACTCGGGCCGCGAGGAGCCGGAGACGACGGGCACCCGCACATGGCCGGTTTCGTCGATGAAGAAGGAGATCGCCGCAGCCCCCTGGATGTTCTGCTTCTTGAGCTCCTCGGGGTAGACCGGAACGACGAGATTCACCGGCTCGGGAGTGGTGTCCAGGTCGCGAAGCTTGCAGAGGGTCACCTCGCCGTCGTCGCGGCCGGAATGGCCGAGGAACGCGTTCACCGTCTCCTGGAAGTCGCCCTGGACGATGAGCATGCCTTCGCGGCGGAAGTTGATCTTCAGGTTGAAGCGTTGCGGCTCCGCGGCGGGATCGGCGGCGGGCCGGAACGTCCAGTTGCGCAGCGCGGCCTCGGCGGCCTCGGCGAACTCGATCCGGCTGTAGGTGCTCACGAAGGTCTCGAGGAGGGTGCCGTCGGCGGCGACCAGCAGCTGGACCTGGGCGTAGCCATCGCTGACGGCCTTGTTGCGGAGCTGGGTGGGGAAGACCGGCTCCACGTAGCGGTCGATCCGGATGTTCTCGTCGAGCGATGCGGGGGCGTTGGATGCTTGGGTGTTGGCGGTCAGTGTGAGTGCCGCGGTGGCGAGCAGAAGGGCGGGGAGTTTGGTTTTCATAATTGGCCTCTTTCGGGATCAATCCCGGTCCGCGGCGAATTCCCGCCCTTTCTCCCGCATTTTCTGCGCGTTTTCCGGTCGCCGATTCCCGGCTTCACATGGATCGGCGCCTCTTCCAACCTTTCCGGCCGGTGATGGAATCCCGCTGTCGCCGGTGAAACTCCACCCCTTTCCGCGTGTCGATCCGTCTGGTTACCACATGAAAACCCTTTCGTTCCTCATCCTCCTGCTTGGACTGCTGGCCCCGCTCCGGGCGGAACGTGACAGCCACGGGCGGCCCGAGACCGCCCGGGTCGTGCTCTACTCGGGGGAGAACTTCGACGGCGTGTCCGTCGAGCTGCTGCCCGGCGCCGAGATCCCCGACCTCGGCGACCTCTGCTTCTCCGACGGGCGGCGGGTGCGAGACCGCATCTCCTCGGTGCGGGTGTTCGGCGGGCTCAAGGTCATGCTGTATGCGGATGTTGGTTTCGGCGGCGACGCCGTGGAGCTGACCGACAGCGTCGGCCGTCTCGCCCGGGTGCCGCGCCGCGGCGGCAACTGGGACAACTGCCTCAGTTCGGTGCGTGTCTCCGGCGGCCATCGCGAGAATCGCAACGAGGGCCGCGACCGCCAGCCGCGCGACCGGCGCGAGGATGACCGCAGCTACGACCGGGACCGGACCGATCGCCGCGACAGCGACCGAAGCGACGACCGCGACGGGCACGACCGTTATCGCGATGATCGCGCGCGCCGCGACGGCCCCTCCGGAGCGGACATCGAGCGCATGGTCTCCCGCGCATTCCGTGAACTCCTGGCCCGCGAGCCCAACGGCGCGGAGTTGCGGCGCTATCGCGAGGCCGTCTTCACCGAGGGCTGGGGCCGCGACGAGATCTACGACGACATCCGCGCCTCGCGCGAGTACCGCTCCCGGGAAGCGGACCGGATCATCACCCGCGGCTACCGGGACCTGCTCGGCCGCGAACCTGATCCCTCCGGCCACGAGCACTGGCGCAAGAAGATCGTCGACCACGGCTGGACGGAAGGCCGCTTTCGCGACGAACTGCGCAAGAGCGACGAGTTCCGGCAGAAACAGTATCAGCCGGAGTCGGGCGGCCGGCGCCATTGAAGGCACGCGGCCGCGAAGCCGGAGTTGATCGGCGGCCGGTCAACCGCGGGCGGCTGCGGCGCGCCAGATCTCCAGCAGCGCGGCGTAGTCCGCCTCACGGGTGGTGCTGAAGATGCGATGCTGGTAGCCGTCGGCCTCGCGCAATTCTTCGAGCGCGGTCTGCATCCGGCGTTCGACATCGGCCGGGTCGTCGCCGCGGCCGGCGAGGCGGGCGCGGAGTTCGTCGATTGTGGCCGGGGCCACGAAGATCGTGGTCAGCGCGCGCTGCAGCTCGGGGTCCTTCCCGGCGACGGCACAGACGCTGCGCACGCCCTGCACGTCGATGGCGGCGATGAGGCTGCGGCCGGCCGCGAGGCGGTCGAAGACTGCGCGTCGCAGCGTGCCATAGCGGTTCTTCCCGTGCACGCAGGCCCACTCGAGGAATTCGCCGCGCGCGAGGGCGGCGTCGAACTGCTCGTTGGTGAGGAAGTGGTAGTGGACGCCGTCGGCCTCGCCCGGGCGCATCGGCCGGGTGGTGGCGGTGACGACGCGCTCGATTCCCGATTGTTCGGCGACGAGGCGTTCGCAGAGGGTGGTTTTGCCGGAGCCGGCGGGGCCGGCGATGAGCAGAAAGACGGGGCGCGACGAGGAGGCGGACATGGTGGCGCGGTGGCGGCGGAGCGAAGGGCGTTCAGTAGGTGAACGCCAAGATCGAGAGGAGCAGCCCGTAGCCGGCAAGCAGGGCGCCGAAGGTGCGCGGGCGGCCGCCGCGGGCGAAGAGCCAGCCGAAGAAGTCGCGCAGGCGGTAGGGGTAGCCGCCGAGGAAGATGGCGGCGACGATGCCGGCATAGACGGCGCCGACCATGAAGAGGCGTTGGGGGTGGCTCCATTCGGCGTAGGCGGCGTAGAGCAGTTCACCGGCGCCGAGAAGCGTGAGGATGGCGAGGCCGCGCACGGCGAGGAAGTCGGGGGCGTGGGTGAAGCTGAGGGTGGCGACGGCGCCGAAGGCGAGGATGAGGACCGGTTTGGGCAGGAGCTCGTCAGCCGGCCCGATGTGGACAAGGCGCCACATGAACCAGAGGGCGCCGGCCCCCATGAACAGGTAGGCGGCGCGGCGGGAGCGCGGAAGGGCCTTGGCGGTGGCGCCCACGGCCGGGCCGTTCCAGAGCAGAAGCCCGCCGAGGGCGAGCAGCAGAAGGCCGGGCAGAAGGGTGGCGGTGAGGAGGGACATGGAAAACGTTCCCCGTTCTCTTACTCGTTCTGGTTCTCCCCCGTCGAGCCCGGTTTGCCCGCTCCGGTTGCCTCGGAGCGGGATGGCGCCGGCGGTTCCTCGGCACGGGCGGGCATCGGAGATGCGGCGCGCGATCATACCCTTGACGAGAGAACGCAGACGAGCGGGCGGACGAGAACGCCCCCGCTGGGGCGGCACAGCGGAGTCCGCCTACCCCTCCGCCAGCTCCCCGTAGAGCGCGCTCGGGGTGGCGCGGTCGATGCGCACGGGGACGATGCGCCCGATGTGGGACTCGACGGCGGGGAAGTGGACGACGCGGTTGATGCGCGTGCGGCCCATGAAACGGCGGCCGGCCTTGTCGGGACCTTCGACGAGCACCTCCTGCACGGTGCCGACCATCGCGGTGGTGCGGCGGCGGGAGTTTTCCTCGAGGCGGCGGAGCAGCTCCTGGTTGCGCGCCTCCTTCACGGCCTCGTCGACCGGGTCGCCGAGCCCGGCGGCGGGCGTGCCGGTGCGCACCGAATATTTGAACACGTAGGCCATGTCGTAGTCGGCCTCGGCGAAGAGCGCGGCGGTCTGCGCGAAGTCCTCGTCGGTCTCGCCGGGGAAGCCGACGATGATGTCGGTGGAGATGGCGATGCCGGGGCGGGCGGCCTTGAGCGCGGCGACGATCTCGAGGTAGCGCTCGCGGGTGTAGGGCCGGTTCATGGCGGCGAGCAGGCGGTTGCTGCCGGACTGCACGGGCAGGTGCACGTGCTCGCAGAGCTTGGGCAGGCGCGCGAAGGCGGCGACGAGGTCGTCCTTGAACCCGCGCGGGTGCGGCGAGGTGAAACGGATGCGCTCGATGCCCTCGACGGCGCTGATGCGCTCGAGCAGCTGCACGAACGGCGACACGCCGCCGGTGTGCTGGTAGTCGCGTCGCCCGTAACTGGTGACGATCTGGCCGAGCAGCGTGACCTCGCGCATGCCGCGTTCGGCGAGGGCGTGGCACTCGGCGACGATCTCGTCCATCGGACGCGAGCGTTCGTCGCCGCGGGTCTTGGGGACGATGCAGAAGGCGCACTCCATGTTGCAGCCCTGCTGGATCGAGACGAAGGCGGTGACCTGGCGGTCGGCGAGGAGGTGGTCGCGGATGGCGTTCTGCGAGCCGGGTTCCTCGGCGGTGTCGACGATGGGCTGGGCGAGCGGGATGCCGGCCGCGCGGGCGGCGCGCAGGTTGTCGAGGTAGCCGGGCACGGCGTGGAACTTCTGGGTGCCGACGATGAGGTCGAGGTCGGGCAGGCGGTCGAGCAGCTCGGCGCCGCGGTTCTG
>JAEXPG010000171.1 GCA_023447015.1 Verrucomicrobiota bacterium | reverse complement strand
GGCTTTTTTGCGACATGGTCGAGGATCCGCGCCGTGTCATGGAGCTTGTGGCGCAATGGACGCGGGGCCGCTGGTGCCGGCATTTTGTCGTGAACCTGAAGTTCGGGCATGCCGACGCGCTCGCGTTGCTCGACCAGCTCAAACACTCGAGCGAGAGTCCCCTGCGGGACTGCGCGCCGGCCTATGTCCGACACCTTTTCCATGATCGTGAGGAGTTTACCTTAGTTGGATCCTTGGCGGATTGAGGCGATGGGCATCATTCGTCCGAAAGGTGTTTGACACTACCTTTGCGGATTAGACTAATGACTGCGATATACCGGAATAGATTAGTATTGCTGATGCGGCACGCAGCGACACGCACGGGTAGCTCCACCCACCGGTCGAGCCCCCGGCACAGTCGCTGTCTCGCTGAGCGGCCCTCCGGTACTGCTCCGACAACTTCCGACCTATCGCTACAATGGCCTCCGTCCAAACCGCCCTTCTTGTCTTCACACTCGGCGCCGCGATCTCCTTCGCGGTTGCGGGTCTTATCATGGTCATCAGCCGCGTGATCCGCTTTGCGGAGCAGCGGGTGTCCGACAAGAACTGATCGGCCCCTGGTCCCCAATTGGTGAAACCTTAGCGACTGCGGAGGCTGTCGTGCCCAACCTGCTTGATCTTTTCCAAGGCGTCGGCTCGCTCGTCGAGTCCGACCCCAAAATTCTCGCCGCCCGGCTCGGGTTGATCGTACTGGGCGTGGTGCTCGTTTTCCTGGGCAAGAAAGGCGTGCTCGAACCCCTGCTCATGATCCCGATGGGACTGGGCATGGCGGCCGTGAACGCCGGGGTGCTCTTCCTCGATCCGCAGACTGCGGCGGCCGTGACGGAACAGGCGGCGGCCAAAGGCGCCCAGGTGCATGGCACCTTGTTCATGGCCCCATTGGTGCAGCAGACGGACAATCTGATGTATCTGATGCAGGTCGATTTCCTGCAGCCGATCTACACGTTCGCTTTCTCCAACGGTCTGATCGCCTGTTTCGTCTTCATGGGCATCGGAGTGTTGCTCGATGTCGGCTACGTGATGGCCCGGCCGTTCGAGAGCATGTTCCTGGCGCTGGCGGCCGAACTCGGCACCGTGGCCACCTTCCCGATCGCCGTTTGGTTCGGGCTGACTCCGAACCAGGCGGCTTCGATCGCCATGGTCGGTGGCGCGGACGGTCCGATGGTGCTCTTCACCTCGCTCACGCTGGCGAAGGAGTATTTCGTTCCGATCACGGTTGTGGCCTACCTCTATCTCGGCCTGACCTATGGCGGGTATCCGTACCTGATCCGCCTCTTCGTGCCGAAGAGACTGCGCATGATCCAGATGAAGCCCGCCAAGGCGGCCCCGATCAGCAGCAACGCCAAGCTGATCTTCGCCGTGGTGTCGTGCACGGTGCTTTGCCTGCTCTTCCCCGTTGCGGCGCCCCTGTTCCTGTCCCTCTTCGTCGGTGTCGCGGTGCGCGAGGCCGGGCTGAAGGATTTCGAGACCCTGCTGGGCGGCCCCGTGCTCTACGGCGCGACGTTCCTGCTCGGGTTGCTGCTTGGTGTGCTCTGCGAGGCCAACACCATCCTTGATCCCATCGTGCTGAAGCTTCTCCTGCTCGGCATCCTGTCGCTCTTCCTCTCGGGCGTGGGCGGCCTCATGGGTGGCTACGTCATGTATTTCCTCAGCGGAGGCCGCTACAACCCCGTGATCGGCATCGCCGGCGTCAGCTGTGTGCCGTCCACGGCCAAGGTCGCGCAGAAGGTCGTTTCACAGGACTCGCCCAGCGTGATCATCCTCCCGCAGGCGCTCGGGGCGAACATCTGCGGCGTCATCACCACCGCCATTCTGTGCGGCGTGTACGTGACGCTCCTGAAGCTGCACTGAGTCGGCCGCTCGGTTTCGTTCTTTTCCAAGGCCCGCCCCTCCCGGGGGCGGGTCTTGTGCTTTTCAGATCCGGCGGTCGGCCATGGCCGGGCCGTTCTTGATCCAGCAGGCCTCGGCCAGCAGTGCCGCGAGACCGAAACAGGCTAGGAAGGCGCCGCTCATCATCCGGAACTGCACGGCGCGGGCCCGGCTCAGCCCGGCGGCATCCAGCTCCCGCACGACGCGGCCGCCGCGGGCCACGAGCGCTGCGCTTCCGTCGGCGCGGATCTCCGGCTGGGCGCCGTCGTTGAGCGCGCGGCAGGCGAAGTAGTTGGCGAAGGCGAAGAGGAGCAGGGCGGCGACGGCGATCTTCATCCACCGCGGGATGTCGCCGAAGATCTCCGACGCGAAGTTTCGTCGCGGCACCCGGCGCCACTGCGCCACCACCGCGAACCAGACCAGGAGCAGCAGAGGCAGCCCGAAGAGCAACCAGTAGGAGGTCAGGCCCCAGAAGGTGAGCCCGTAGGCCACGCCGCTGACGGCGGTGGCCAGCGTGGCGATCCAGAAGGTGAAACGGAGCGATCCGGGCATCCCGGCATGGTGGGCGGCTTGCGTTGGTTGGCGAGACTTCCCGTTTCTGGTCGCCCGCTGGCGGCTTGATTCGGTGGATCTTGCAGCGCTGCGGCTGGTCGACGGCGCCACGAGGCACGAGACCGCCGCCGGGGGCTTCGGCAACCCGATCGAGAGGCCGCGTGAGCGGCAACCCGACGCTCGACTCCGCCTGGAATGCAGGGCTGTGGCGCTCGGCGGGCGATCCTGTTTCCCAAGGAGGACCGCAGCGCCTGTGGCGGCTGCCCATGAGGAAAGGCCGTCTCAGTTCTGGGACGCGTGTCCACTTCGCCCTCGGCGGGTGCATTGGTCTCCGCGGGCTGAAGCCCGAAGAAAAGGGTGGCATGGGGATCGGCGAAGCCGCGGATCGGAACCACACAGGGGAGGACGGTGGCGCCCCCTTCTTCGGGGCTCGCCTTCGGAGTTGCCGGCGCGAGCGCTTCGGGCTGTGGTGCGGCGTGCGCTCCTTCACCCGCAGTACCTCTCCTCACTCTCCCGCCGGCCGCCCGGCCCCGACCGAGTCTGCGCGCGAGCCGCGCCGCCCCATGTCGCCGCGGGAGCGCGAGGAGCCGCGGGAAAGCGCGGTCCGGCCGCCGGCGGCGGAGCGCAATCGCGAGATTCCGATTTGCGGGCTCGCAGCGGTGCGGGCGCTTTTCCAGGCGCGGGCTGGCGCGATCAAGCGACTCTTCTTCGACCAAGCCATGGGGCGCCGCGTCGGTGGCATGAGCGGCTACATGGCGCGCGAGCGGAAAGTCTATCGGCAGGTGACATCGGAGGAGCTCGAGAAGATCGCCGGCACCGTGCACCACGGCGGAATCGTCGCGATCGTCGAGCAGGCGCCGTTGCGCGTGCCCGAGGCCGCCGATCTCGCGGTGTGGGCGAAGTCCGGCAAACCGGTGGTGTTGCTCGATCGCATCGGCAACGCCCATAATCTCGGCGCCATCGTGCGCACGCTGGCGTTCTTCGGGGTGGAGAATCTGGTGGTCGCCGCCGGCGAGGTGGCGGCCCGACCGGGCGAGTCGACCTACCGGGTGGCGGAGGGCGGGATGGAACATGTGCGGATCTGGATCGCGCCGGATTTCGCGCAGCTCTGCGGCGGCCTCCGCAGCGCCGGATTTGCGGTGGTCGGCACCGATGTGCGTGGGCCGAATCTCGGCGCGCTCAATCGCGGGGAGTTCCTCCCGAAGAATCTGCGCAAGCGCGCGGATTCCTTGGCGCAGACCCCGGTGGCCCTGATCCTCGGCAACGAGGAGGCCGGTCTCGCGCCGGAGATCGCGAAGGTCTGCGATCGCCTCGTACGCATCCCGGGGGCCGGGAAGATGGAGTCGCTCAACGTGTCCGCCGCGGCTGCCGTGCTCGTCGCCGCGCTGACCATCGGCTCCTGAGTTCGCAGGTGTTTCGCGCGCCGCGGGTTTCTCCGCGGTGCCTGATGTACGCCGAAGTCGGGGCGTGCCCGTTGCCCGTAGAGCGGGCGGCGGTTGTCACGATACTACACTTACGGAGCCCGTGTGTGCAGCCAGCTGCGCCGGGGGGCATCGCCGGCGATAGGCTCCCGATGGCCGTCGACCGCGGTTGCACGCGGCGTTTTCTGCTGATGCGCACCCGGAGCGCCTACTGCTTCGGTCAGATGCCGTCGGCTGGGACTCCCGCGAGCGCCCGAGCGTTTGCGCGTGCAGATTCTGGCCCGCGGGCGGCGACAGCAGGCCGGCACCTTCAGCGCTTCTGGTATGCCCCCATTTCGCTGAAGGTGAGGAACACGCAGCCCTGGCGCTTCAGTTCGGTGATGATCGCATTGAGCTGGGCGGCCGTCTCCGGGCGCCATTCGTGGAAGAGAATCACGCAGCCGTCCTCGACGCCGGTGGTGGCCCGCTTGAGGATCTCCTCGGCCGAGACCTGCTGCATATAGTCACCGGATACGACCACTTTCGTGGGATGCGTGACCTGCATGCCGGCTTCGGCGGCGAGGGCGGGTTGGCGGTCATCGTAGGCGACGAACGGTGGCCAGTACCACTTGGGGGTGAAGCCGGAGGCTTTCTCGATCGTCCTCGAGGCGTCGACCATCTCGTGCTTCAGGGCGTCGTCGGAGAGGGTCTTGGGCTGTTGGTGGGTGTAGGAGTGGTTGGCGAGTTCGTGCCCGGCGGCGACGACGGACTGGAGCAGCGCGGGATTGGCCTCGGCGTTTCTTGCGACCGTTCCGAATGTCACATGCACCTTCTCCTCGGCGAGGATGGCCAGCAGCTTGGGCGTCTGGTTCGCGTCGGGGCCGTCGTCGAAGATCATGGCGACATGGAGCGGTTTGGTTTCGGCGGCGGCGAGCGAGCCGAGAAAGAGGAGTGCGGCGGCGAGGGTGGGGCGGAGTTTCATGCAGAGGTCCTGAATAGGGATCGCTGCAGGGCGGGGAAAGGTGATTTGCGCGGAGCGCGCGGAAGCGGCGTCGGCCGGCCGCGGCGCCCCATGGAAAGGCTTGAGTGCCGGGCGGGCGGGCGGAATAGTCCGGCGAACCACTCCCCGCACGACGCGCCCATCATGCAAGTCATCCAATCGATCACCGACATGCAGTCGCTGGCCATGAACCTGGAGTCGAAAGGCCGTCTCATCGGCCTGGTCCCCACGATGGGGGCGCTCCATGTCGGCCATGTGAGCCTGATCGAGGCGGCGCGCAAACAGTGCGACACCGTCGTCGTCTCGATCTTCGTCAATCCGACCCAGTTCGGACCGAACGAGGACTTCAGCCGCTACCCGCGCACGCTCGAGGCGGACCTGCAGGCCTGCGAGAAGGCCGGGGCCGACTACGTCTTCGCCCCGCCGGTCGATGAGGTGTATCCGAAGGGTTATTCCACCTACGTCAACGAGGAGTACATCTCGAAACCCCTCTGCGGGCAGGCGCGCCCGGGGCATTTCCGGGGCGTCACCACCGTCGTCGCCAAGCTCTTCAACATCGTCCGGCCGGATGTCGCCTTCTTCGGCCAGAAGGACGCGCAGCAGGTCGCCGTCATCAAGAAGATGGTCAACGACCTCCACTTCTGCGTCGACGTGGTCGTGTGCCCGACCGTGCGCGAGGCCGATGGGTTGGCGATGAGCTCGCGCAACCGCTATCTCTCGCCCATCCAGCGGCAGGACGCGCTCGCGCTTTCGCAGGCGCTTTTCAACGCCAAGAAGATGGTCGAGGCCGGCACGCGCAGCACCGACCGGGTGATCGCCGAGACGACCCACATCCTCGGCGAGCGCCGCCGCATCCGTCTCATCTACGCGCAGATCGTCGACCGGTGCACGATGGAGCCGATGAAGGAGATCCTGCCTGGGAAGAGCCTGCTGGCCATCGCCGCTTGGGTCGACGAGGTGCGACTCATCGACAACATCTTGCTCTGACCGGCATCGCCGTCGCGAACATGGTTGCCGACATCATTCTCCGCGACGCCACCGAGGCCGACCTGCCGGCTGTGCAGGCCATCTACGCGCACCACGTGCTGCACGGCACCGGCACGTTCGAGGAGGAGCCGCCCGATCTCGCCGAGATCGCCCGCCGCTGGCGCGAGGTGCGGGAACGTGGCCTGCCCTGGCTCGTCGCCTGCGCGCAGGGGCGGGTGGTCGGCTATGCCTACGCCAACTGGTTCCGCGCCCGCACGGCCTATCGTTTCACCTGCGAGGATTCGATCTATGTCGCGCCGGACTGGTGCGCCCGCGGTCTGGGATCGCGCCTGCTCGGCGGGCTGATCGAGCGCTGCACCGCGGCCGGTGTGCGCCAGATGCTGGCGGTGATCGGCGACAGCGCCAACCAGGCCTCCGCCCGGGTGCACGCCCGGTCCGGCTTCGCCCCTGTCGGCACGATGCGCGCTGTCGGTTTGAAGTTCGGCCGCTGGCTCGATGTCGTCATCATGCAACGCTCCCTCGGCGACGGAGCCGGTGCGCCTCCGCCCCTGTCCGTCGCCTCCGCACCATGAAAAACGCGTACGACATCATTGTGATCGGCAGCGGCATCGCCGGGCTGAGTTTCGCGCTCAAGGCGGCCGCCGCCGGCCGCAGCGTGGCGATCCTCACCAAGAAGAACCGCGCCGACTCGAACACGAACTTCGCCCAAGGCGGCCTGGCCGCGGTGATGGCCGCCGAGGACAACTTCGACAACCATGTGCGCGACACCCTGGTCGCCGGCGACGGTCTGTGCGACGAGCAGGCTGTGCGGGAGATCGTGCGCGACGGTCCCGCGCGCGTGCGCGAGCTGGTCGAGATCGGGCTGGACTTCTCGCGGGACGCGACGGGGCACTTCGAGCTCGGGCGCGAGGGCGGGCATTCGCACCGGCGCATCCTCCATGTGAAGGACATGACGGGGAAGGCCATCGAGGAGGCGCTGCTGCGCGCGGTGGCCGCCAGCGAGCGCATCGACCTGTTCGAGCATCTGTTCGCGATCGATGTGATCACCGCCGCCAAGGTCGACCCCGCCTCCGGACGGAATCGGGTCATCGGCATCCATGCGCTCGACGTGCATGAGCGTCGGGTCGTCGCGATCGCCTCGCCGGTCGTGATGCTCGCCACCGGTGGCGCCGGGCAGGTTTATCTCTACACCACCAACCCCGAGATCGCGACGGGCGACGGCATCGCCATGGCCTATCGCGCCGGCGTGCCGGTGCGGAACATGGAGTTCATCCAGTTCCATCCGACGACGCTCTACACCAGCGGCGGGGCCGGGGCGGTCGCTGGTTGGCCCCGCTTCCTCATCAGCGAGGCGGTGCGCGGCGAGGGCGCCATCCTACGCAACTTCGCCGGCGAGGCGTTCATGCCGCGTTATCACCATCAGGCCGATCTCGCCCCCCGCGACATCGTCGCCCGGGCGATCGACAACGAGATGAAGACCTCGGGCACGCCGCACGTGTGGTTGGACATCCGCCACAAGGACGAGGCGTGGTTGCGCCAACGGTTTCCACAGATCTTCGCCGGTTGCGAGAAGGTCGGCCTCAACATGGCCCGCGACCTTCTGCCAGTCGTTCCGGCCGCGCACTACACCTGCGGTGGTGTGGCCACCGATCTCACCGGTGCGACCGAGCTCTCCGGGCTGTACGCTTGCGGCGAAGTCGCCTGCACCGGGCTGCATGGCGCGAACCGCCTCGCCAGCAACTCGCTCCTCGAGGCCATCGTCGTGGCGCATCGCGCCGCCGCGGCCGTCGAGCAGTACCTCGGCACGCCGCAGCCCGCCGCGCCGCCGGTTCCCGAATGGAAGGATCTCGGCGGGGACGATGCTGACGAGCGGGTGGTGCTTACCCACAGCTGGGAGGAGCTGCGGCGCGCAATGTGGGACTACGTGGGCATCGTGCGCACCACCAAGCGGCTCGAGCGGGCGCGGGCGCGCCTCGCCAACCTCGCCAAGGAGATCCACGACTACTACTGGCACTTCTCGGTCGACCCGCAGCTGCTCGAGCTGCGCAACCTGATCGTGATCGGCGAACTCATCGTCGGGTGTGCGCTCCAGCGCCACGAGAGCCGGGGGCTGCACTACACGCTCGATTTCCCGCAGAAGCTGCCCGAAGCCCGCGATACCGAGGTCCGCCGGCCGAAGGCCCCAGCCGAGTAGCGGGTGCCCGCTCATGCCCAGCGCCCCGGTCCGTACGGCGAGGACGCTGGGGGGCTGTGCTTTGGGGACTGTTTTCGGTCCCCGACGGAGCGTTGAAAGGCCCGGGCCGTCCGGCACCGCGGCGCGCACGTGAGTAACTGCGTTCTTTCTGTGAATAACCTGTGAGGCACTCCTCGTAGATGGAGGGCCGGCGACCGCGGTTCGTCCGAATGCTTGCGGTGGTTCTTGCTAGGGCGGCAAACGTTGGGCGTTGCGATCAACCAGCAGGGGTACAGACGCTAAATTGCCGTTCGGTGTGCGATTCTGTTACCGGGGAGCGACGAAAGGTGAAGTATGCAAGATGTTGGAGGATAGGGCGAAGAATAAAGTTATGTCTCCAGGAGTTGGGTGTTGCGGATCGCTCTCGACGCGTCTGCCTGATCCCGGCGGGCCACGGCCGGAAAAGAGGGGGTGTCCGATCTTGCGGGCCCAGCTGCGCGGGGAGGCGCCGCGGTTGTTACGACGAGATGACGTTTTCGTTGTGAAGAACTCTGATGCTCGGGGACTTCTGCGGGGGCCAGGCTTGCCGCCACTGGCCTGTGGGTGGCCATCTGATCCCTCAACTGCAGCCGGCCGGTGCCGGGTGGACGTCTATGGGAAGGTTCCCGGCCTCCAGCAGTCCGCCGAGCGTCGGAGTATCGAGCGAAGGCCCGGGCAAGGAAGCGCACCGGGTCGGCCCACCGAAGGTCTGGTGCTTGGCCCGCGACGATCGGCCCCTGTCTGCATCAACACTCTTCAGGCGGTCTGGACGGGCGCCGGTGCCGGGAGCGAGAAATAGAACGTCGCGCCCTGGCCCGGGCGGCCCTCGGCCCAGACGCGGCCACCGTGGCGCAGGATGATGCGGCGCACATTGGCCAACCCGATTCCGGTGCCTTCGAAGTCGCGCACGTGGTGGAGCCGTTGGAAGACTCCGAAGAGCTTGTGGGTGTACTTCGGGTCGAAACCCACGCCGTTGTCGCGCACCAGGAACACATGCTCCCGTGGGTTTTCGCCCGGCGTCGCGGACACCTCGATGATGGCGGGCTTGCAGCCGCGCGTGAACTTGAGGGCGTTGGCGAGGAGGTTGAAGAGCACCTGACGCAGGAGCATGGGATCGGCCTGCACCTCCGGCAGGGGGCCGATGCGCCACTCGACCGGGCGATGCACGAGCTCGGAGGAGAACTCGCTGCGGATCTCCCCGATGAGCTGGAGCATCGAGACAGGTCTGGTCCTCAGCTCGGCCCGGTTGAGACGGGAGAAGGTGAGAAGCGAGTCGATCAGTTGGCTGAGCCGCACGGACTCGTCGCCGATGATCGCGAGGAACCGGGCGCTCTCCGCATCGAGCGTCGTCTGCAGCCGCTTGTGCAGCAGTTCGGCGAACCCGGAGATGTTGCGCAGCGGCGCGCGCAGGTCGTGGGAGATGGAGTAGGAGAACGACTCGAGCTCGTTGTTGTTGGCGGTGAGCTCGGCGGTCCGGCTCTGGACACGGCGCTCGAGCTCCTCGCTGAGGCGGCGGTAACGCTCCTCGCTGCCGCGCAGTTCGCTCGTGCGTTCGGCGACGAGGCGCTCCAGTCGCACCTGCTCCCGCCGGGCGATGTGGCTCCAGAGGGCGGCGCCGCCGAGCAGCGCAACCAGAAAGGAGAGCGTGTAGATCGCGTAGGCGAAGGTGGTGCGGAACCAGGGGGGCCGGATGACGAAGGCGAGGGTCGTCTCGGCGCCGATGTCCTCGCCGGAGCGCGGCCGCACGTGGAGCACATAGCGGCCTTCCTTGAGGCGGTTGAAGGCGGCGACTCCCGCGGGTCCGGTCGGCGACCAGGTCTTGTCGGCGCCTTCCAACATGATCTCGAACGAAACCGGATGGCGGAAGACGCGGTCGGGGGCGAGGAAGTGGATCACCAGCGAGTTGTCGCGGTAGTCGAGGTCGGGCAGGGTGGCCCCGACCGCGACCCAGTTGCGGTTGCTGGCGGCCAGCTGCACATGGCTGATGATCGCCCGCAACGGTGCCGGTTGTGCCGCCGGCATCCGGGGGTCGAAGCGGAGCAATCTTTGGCGCTGGTGCATCCACACCACTCCGTTGTCCTCGGTGACGAAGGCGATCGGGCGCAGGGCGAGCGGCATCGCCTCCTGCGAGACCGGCGGTCCGGGGGCGTGTTCGTCGAGCACGCAGACGGTCTGCTCGGTGGCGAACCAGAGGCGGCCGAACGCATCGCGCGCCGGGCGCCCGTGCACGCCCATCAGATTTCGCGAGACGCGGAGAAACTCGGTGTCGGCCACGACCCGCCCGGTCGCGGCATCGTAGCGGGAGGTGCTGCCGGCGAGGTTGAAGCGGATGACGTCGTCGATCTCGAAGGCCTGCACCCAGCCGTCGGGCAGGCCGTCCTCGCGGGTGAGCACGCGGACCGCGGGCAAGCCATCGGCCCCGACGGTGATGCGCGCGCAGCGGCTCGCTCCCAGCTCGGCCCAGAAGGCCCCTTCCGCACGGAGGACCCGGCTGTAGGAGCTGCCGAGCCCGGGGACCGCTTTGCGTTGGACGACGGGACCGTCGGGCCCGGCCTGGAGCCAGCCGACCTCGTCGTGGGCGATCAGCAGCCAGCGGCCGGGAGTGTCGGGATCGGCGCAGAGGTTGGCGTTCTTCATCCCGGCCACCGCCAATTCCCAGGTGTCGCCGGACTTCCAATATAGGCCCTCGGCGGTCGCGCAGACGAGATATCCCGCCGCCGACTGGACGGCGCTGGCGAACGGTTCGGGGGAATCGACCGCGAAGCCCACGAGGCGGTTGTCCTCGTCGTAGGTTGCGCGCTGGGCCTTGCCCCCGGCGAGGAGCCAGAGGCGGCCGTCGTGACGGGTGAGCTGGGCGTAGGTCAGCCCGGTGGTGATCAGGGATTCGAAATGCGAGAGCCGGGCGGGGAACTCCACCTGGGCGACGCCTTCGTTGAGCAGCGCCCAGACGATCCCGGGGGCGTACCGCAGGCGGCGCACCCGGGCGAGGCGATGGTCGACCGAACGGTCGAGCATCTGGACGATGCGGCCGGTTTCGTCGAAAAAGACCAGGCCCACGTTGTCGAGGGCGGCGCAGAACAGGCCGCTGTCCGTGGCGCAGAGGTCGCTGATGCGGTAGCGCCCGGCGAGCGCGCCGTGGGTGGCGATGCGCTGCAGTTCGCGGCCGTCGAAGCGGCAGAGGCCCATGCTGTAGGTGCCGACCAGTGAGGAGCCATCGGCCCGCGGCACGCTGCAGATGATCGTGCGGGCGACCTTGCGGGTGCCGGGGGCGTCGATCGGCTCGAGCTTGCCGCCGGCGATGCGGAAGGTGGCGCCGTTCGACGGATCGCTCACGAATGCGCCGCCGGCGCTGATGAACACGCGCTCCAAATCGTTGAGGTAGCCGAGCACGACCGGCGATTCGCCCGGCCGCCAGCTGACCATGGCGCCGTTGCCGGCGCTCCAATACCATTTGCCGCCCACATCGCTCACCCGGGTGAGCAGGCGTCCGGCGAGCTCCGGTTTCTCCGCGGGCAGTTCCGCCTCCCGGACAAACCGCCAGCGTGCGTCCGCCGAGAATTCGATGCGGGCGAATCCGTTTGCGACCCCTGCGTAGATCGAACCGGTGGCATCGACGGCGACCGTCTCCAGATTCGCCGAGTCGGTGCCGGGCTGCCGTTGGAACGACTCCCAGCGCACGCCGTCGCCGATGGCCAGTTCCTGGGCGGACACCACCAGCACGCGTCCGTCCGGCATCATGTGGAGATCGGATGGTGGCGAACTCAGGCCGATGGACTCGGGACCGAGGATGACGAAGGCCGGAATCCCGGCCTCGATCACTCCCGTCGGAGCGGAGGGCAGGGCGAACTGCACGGCGCCCGCGGCGGCGGACAGAAGCGTGCATACCAGCAGCGCTGGCACCAGCTTCAGGGCAGACGACAGCGGGATCGGGCGACCACGGGGGTGGCGGCTCGCATGGTGCATTGGTCGTAGGATTATCGGACGATCAGGGCCGGACTTGATGGTCGGGTAAGGTGGGGGCGCAGCAGAGGCTGGGACGTGGCAACGAACCGCGGCCGCGGATGGCGGTCGTGGTCGCGGGAGGGTGGGCGACCGTCGAGCAGGGCAAAAGCCCGTTGGTCTGGTGCCGGGACCGCCGATTTCTTTCGGCTGTCTTCGGGCGCGGCCGGTGGGCAAGCTGGCTGTCGTGAAGCCCCCCAATCCAGCCGGCCAGTCCCTTGGCGCACCGACCCAGATCTGGCGCGGCCATGCGCGTTATTGGTTCGTGCAGGTGCTGGGGTGGGCGGTGCTGGGTGCGGTCTTTTTTGCGCAGGAACTGATCGATCCGACCCGCAAGTCGGAGTCGATCGGCGGGGCGCTCCTGTTTGTCCTCTACTTCGCGGTCTGCGGCATTGTCTGCACGCATCTCCTCCGCGCTTGGGTGCATTGGCGCCGGGTGGTGGTGGGGCCCTGGCCCCGGCTGTTGTGGAACGGCATTCCGGCCTCGGTGGTCGCCGGGGTGGCGCTGGCTTCTGCGGTGCTCTCGTTGCCGCTGCTGGTGCCCCAGGCCCGGGCGGGACTCTGGACGGCGCAATCGCCCGGGGCGTTCGCGGGCATGGCGTTGTTCGGCGCGATGCTGTGCCTGGGTTGGCTGTCTTTCTACATCGGGTACCAGTCGAACCGGGCGTTCCAGGAGGCGCTTACGGAGCAGGCCCGTTATGCCGCGGCGCTCAAGGAGGCCGAGCTGCGGGCGCTGCGCGGCCAGCTCAATCCCCATTTCCTGTTCAACGCGCTGAACGTCGTCCGCCGCCTGGCGGCGACGGATCCGTCGCGCACGCGCCAGGCGATCACCCAGCTGGCCGGTCTCCTGCGCGATTCCCTCAACGGCGGCGAGCAACCGGCCATCAAGCTCTCCGCGGAGATGCGGCAGGTCGAGGCCTACCTCGAGCTCGAGAAACTGCGGTTCGAGGAGCGGCTGGAACTGGCCTGGCGCATCGCGCCCGAGGCCATGGGACGGCCGGTGCCCCCGTTCTCCGTGCTCACGCTGGTCGAGAACGCGGTGAAGCACGGCATCGCCGCGCGCATCGCCGGCGGTCGCCTCGAAGTCGAGGCGGTGGCGGAGGAGTCCGCGACCGTCGTCCGGGTCATGAACTCCGGCACGCTCGATCTCGATCCGCGCACGGGCCGGGTCGGCATGACCAACCTGCGCGAGCGGCTGAAACTGCTCTACGGTGAGCGCTCCAGTCTCGAGTTGCGTGGCGGCGCCGCCGGGATGGTAATTGCCGAGCTGCGCGTGCCGGCCGAATGGCCCGTCTCGCCGCCTTCCGCCCCAACCTCCGCCCACACGCCATGAGAGCCCTGATCATCGACGACGAACGTCTTGCCCGCGAGGAACTGCGCGAACTGCTCGCGGCCCACCCCGAGATCGAGGTGGTGGGCGAGGCCGCCAACGGGCCCGAGGCGCAGAAACGCATCGCCGAGCTGCAGCCCGACCTGCTTTTCCTGGACATCCAGATGCCGGAGCAGAACGGCTTCGAGCTTCTCCAGGCGCTGGAGCCGCCGGTGCCGGAGGTGATCTTCGTGACGGCGTACGACAAATACGCCCTGCAGGCCTTCGAGAACAACGCGCTCGACTACCTCGTGAAGCCCGTCGAACCCGAGCGGCTCGCGCGCGCCGTCGAGCGGCTGCGCAAGCTGGAGCCGGCGGCCATGCCGTCCGCCGAGGGCGAGCCGGCCCCGGCCACCGGCGCGCTCAAGGACGAGTCGCAGGTGTTCGTCCGCGATGGCGACCGCTGCTGGTTCGTGCCGGTGCGCGACATCGTGCTGCTCGAGGCCGAGGGCAGCTCCACCCGCGTCTTTTTCGGCAACAACAAGCCTGTGCTGTCGCGCGCGCTCACGGCGCTCGAGGCGCGTCTGCCGGCTGACCGTTTCTTCCGCATCAACCGCTCCCAGATCGTGAACCTCAAGTGCATCGAGAACATCGAGCCGTGGTTCAGCCGTTCGCTGCGCGCCCGGCTCAAGGGCGGCATCGAGGTGGAGTTCTCCCGCCGGCAGGCGCTCGCCTTCCGCGAGACGCAGGGGCTTTGATCCCGCCCCCGGGCGGCGGTCAGGGCATCGCGCCATCCGGATCTTCCAACCGCCAGACGGTCACGTGGTCGACCGTGCCGACCTGCGTCCAGCGGCCGGCCAGGTGTTCGTGGAAGACCTGCTCGAGCTCGAACGGGAACAGCACCGCGTAGACCGGCCGGCCGGCCCGCGCGGCCGCCGCATAGGCGCGGGCCGACAGCGGCTTCGAGAGCTGGTCCCAGCGCAGCATCGGCCTGTCATCGTAGAACGTGAGCGCACCGCTCATCTGCATGCCGATCAGCAGGGCGTCGCCGGGCACTTGTTGACGCATCCAGGCGCAGGCCGCGGGGTAGATGCGCTCACTGGCGCCGGTCTCAAGCGCGCCCTGATCCTGCGTGGTGCGCACTTGGATCCGGACACTGGTGACGGCGATCACCAGCGTCAGCGCAGCCGCACCGGCCGGCCGCCACCACGGGGTTCCCGCCGCCGGCGGGCCCGCGATCTTCCGGACCAGCCGCCGCAGGCCCACCAACGCCAACGCGATCAGTGCGGGGAACACTGGCAGGATGAAGCGCAGGTACCACCACGTTTCAAAGGTGTGGTAGTAGAAGGTGTAGAAGCCGACGCAGCACAGAGCCCAGACCGCAGCCATGAGCGCCGGGCGTGACGGTGTCTCCGGGGCCCGCCAGGCGAACGGGAGCGCCGGGAGGATCGGCAGCAGCACGGGCAGCCACTCGAGGTAGTTCCGCAGCGAGCGGGGGGCGTTGGCCCAGGCGAAGGCGCTGCTCACATCGCCGTAGCCCGTCGTCACCAGTTCGCCATAGAGGACGTGGTTGGTCGCCAGCCACGCGGCGGCTCCCGGAAGCCCGCCGAGCCCTAGCAATACCCAGCGTCTCCAGTCCGCCCCGAGGGCGACGATGAGCGGCGCCAACACCAGGGCGTTCGAGGGACGGAGAAACACCGCGACGGAGACCGCGATTCCCGACAGCACCGCCAGCCATGGGCGACGGCGGCTGTCCCAGGCGAGGGTGAGTGCGAGTGTCGTCCAGAGCAGCGACGGCATGTCGCTCATCGCCTGGACGGCCAGAAACTGGAACAGTGGGCATGCCGCCAAGACCGCGGCGCCGCCGAGCGCCCAGCTGCGTTCCATCCTGAGCTGGCGGGCCAGGCGGTACGTCACGGCGAGGCTGCCGAGGACCATGAGCCAGGTGAGCACAGCGGCCCCCTTCTCGAGGGGCAGCGCCCACGCGGTCGAGGCGTAGAGCGCGGAAAGCCCCAGTGCGTAGGTCGGCACCATCTTGTTTGCGCCCTCCGGCCGGAACCCCAGCGGCACGAAGGCGTAGTCCGAGACCTCGTCCGTGGCGAAATGCTCGAGTCGCGGCCGCTCCACGTGCAGGTGGCCCTGGAGCATGAGCTTCGCGTTGTTGAAATAGCCCGAGGTGTCGGAGCTGCCGGCGTGCGTCCCCATCTTCTGGGCGATCAGGACCATGTACCACACGAGGGCCAGTCCCAGCACGACTGCGGCGAGGCGCCGGCTCCAGACGGAGGTGGCGGCTTGGCGGCAGCGCGCGAGGAGGCGCGGCGGCGTTGCGGCGGCGGCATCGGCGCGGACCGGTCCCTGTGCGAGGTTCTGGGTCGGACGGGAGCTCATCGAAGGCACGAGATTGATCATCCGTTCCGATACGGGTCGAGCCCGCTGTTGCGCGTGTTTCCGGACATGCCTCCGGTTTTCTGAGGCGTGTCTTCGGGAGGCGGAGACTCGTGCCTTCCGGGACGCTGGGGAATCCGATGCCGGTCGGCACACCGAAACGGCCGGCGCCACAAGGGG
>JAEXPG010000065.1 GCA_023447015.1 Verrucomicrobiota bacterium | reverse complement strand
CGGAAAAACCACCGCAACGCCGCGCGATCGTTCTCCCCCAGTTCCCCGGCCGCCTCGCCCGCCTCCAGATACTCTTTTGCATCCGCGATCGAGGCCGCGTGCACCGCCACCTTGCAGTGCCGCAAATACCGCATGATCGCCTGCGCGTGCCGGTAGCGCACGTGACTCTCCAGTGGCTCCAGCGCGAGCAACTCGCGCCACTCCGGGAACGCCACGCGCTCCCGCCACGCGGCAGACCCCTTGCTGGTTTTCGGGGTTGATATGGCCCGCGGCGCCCCGGCGCCGGCGCGAGGAGCGGAGGAAGGCAACTGCTTCATGGTGAAGGGGCAGGCAGCACAGCCCATCCAGCGGGGGGCGACCGGGGCGATGTCGCGTTTTCCCCGATATACGGCAAGTCGCCCGCACCGCAACCTCGCCGCCGGAAAACCGGGCAGGTGGGCCAAGCGACTCGAGCGCAACCATTTTCCCGCATTCGTTTCGGCGGCCCAGGTCCCTCCGTGGGGCGGCCGTCGGCGCCATTCCCGCCGGTTTTTGGGATGGTTCCGCCGATGCGCCGGTCCGCGCCGCAGTCCGCCCTTGCCGCCCAACCTCAACGCCTCCAGAAAGTTGCCATGCCACCACTCCCGAGCGCCTTCCCCCCGCCCGCCTTGCGCTCCCTGCTGATAACAGGCCAAACCTGCGTGGCATAATACACTGTTAGCCGAAGAAAGATGTCCTGCCAGCGACAGCTCCCAGACTTTGCCACCGCCGCGTGGTATCGCGATCCGAGTGATCACCGGTGTCCCCACGATGCGTGGCTGGAAGCGATTGAGATCAGCGAGCCGGCGACAGGTGAAAGGAAAGAGAAGAGACAGACCGCGATCACGATCCGGCTCCTTGGAGCCTACCACGACGGCGAGATCATTTTTCGCTATTCGGGCGTGAGCAGCTACGTCGTCGCGAGTATCGCCAGTAAAGACGGTATCGGTGATTGGCTACGCGATGAGTTCTCGGTGTGCGATGCCGGGACGCTCCGACACCGCATCACGTGGTGCTCTGGGCTGGCTACCGAGTCTTCGTGGGAGATCCTTGCTGAGGGGATCAGCTACGAGTGGAAAACCAGACAGGCTAACAAGCCACCAGAGGCAATGGCGGTTAAGTGTCCGCCTTCCAATCCATTTCAGGCACCCGCCATGCCTCATCTTTGAGCGTTGGCCGAAAGAAGATGCACGCGATCATCCGCGCCCGAGTGAAGATGAAGCCCGAAGGAGCCGGCGGTCGGCATGGGCCGTTCAATGAAGGCTATTGCCCTCACCTAGTTGTCGCAGGGAAGCGCGATTGGCTTGGGGTTCGCGTGGTCCAGTGCCCCGACTTTGTCTTCCCCGGAGAAGAGAAGGAGATTCTGTTCGAGTGCATGTACGGCCCGAGTGTCGACTACAGCGACCTGCGAGCCGGCAGGAAATTTTCGATTCACGAGGGTTCCAAGGTTATCGGCGAGGGCACAGTCGTCGGCGACAACCAAGGATGAAAAACCGGGCCAACCAGACACTAGAGGGAACGCCGGGAAAGCGTCCCTTCTGTCAGCAAAGTCTGGTGCCCGGCGTTCCTCACCTGTAACGTTCGGCGAAAAATGAGGAGTCAGTTCGAATTCTTTATGTCCGAGCTCGACGAGGAGGCGTTTGTCGCCGCGTTCGTTGGTAGCGTTAGCGCTTTGAAGAAAGAGTCGGAGCGCCAGTGGATGTTTTGCGCCGGCGATGGCGAAGTGCAGTTGCTTCGCTGTTTCCGGTCCAGGGACGAGATCACGCTTGGGCGAATTGCGGTAGCGACACATGCGGTTGGCGCCACGTCTCAAGAGACGTCAGATGCAGACCGCCTCTTCAAGCGGATGCGGTCCCGATTGAAGAAAGAGTACTCGAACCGACTGATCGCGGTGAACACCAAGAATCCAGGTAGATCCACGCCGTATCGAAATGTTTGGCTTGGGCCCGATGCGCGGGTCAGGCATCGAAGTGGGCTGGCTTTGCGATCCTCAGTCGGTGACTCCGTCGTCTGGAAAGAAGAGCCGAACCAGACACCACATCCAACGACTCTATGACGTCCGCCTTTCAGTCGAAGTCCTTGCTTCGTCGTGGATGACCTGAAGCGTTGGCCGAAAGAATGACACCCGTGAAAAGAGGAGCTATCGTGGGCAGCATCGTCGGGATCATCGTCGGTCTCGCGATGGCGAGCTATGCGGCGACCACGGTTTTCAGCTCTGCGCCGCATTCAAGCACATGGTCAGGTGTGTTCAATGTCTTGAATATCCCCGCTGGGATGCTGGCCTTCGCGATAGGCTACGTTGTACACCCAGGAGAAATCGGATGGGCGACTAGCCCTTACCTCGTACTCATAGTGCTGCAGTGGTTTCTGATTGGCTCAGGAATTGGCGCACTCACGACTTGGTTCAGGTCATTCAGAAAAGGAAAGGCCAACAAGCCACTACAGGGAACGCCGGCAAAGGCCCCATCCTCTTCCGCCGAGCCGGAGGGCCGGCGTTCCTGACCTGAATCGTTGATATAGCTGCGTGTAGTCAACCACGGACAAAAGAATACTGGTCCGTCCCGGGAGGTGAGGCGGAGGGAATACTCCGCCGCGGTGGCGGCAGCGAGCAACGTCCGATCCGAACAATCAGGGCG
>JAEXPG010000048.1 GCA_023447015.1 Verrucomicrobiota bacterium | reverse complement strand
TCGACCGGCCCACGGCCGACTTCGCCGCGATGTTCACGAAGAACGCCTTCCCGGGCGCGCCGGTGATCGTGGGCCGCAAGCGCCTCGCCGAGCCGAAGCTCGGGGCGATCATCGTGAACAACAAGATCTCCAACGTGTGCGCGCCCGGCGGTGTCGAGACCTCCGAGAAGCTCTGCGCGGCGACCGCGGCCGCGCTCGGCCTCCAGCCCACCGAGGTGCTGCCGAGCTCCACCGGCGTGATCGGCTGGCGGCTCCCGGCCGACCAGATGATCACGGCGCTGCCGCAGGCCGTGGCCTCGCTGAAGCCGGGCTCCATCCTCCCGGCCGCCGAGGGCATCGTCACCACCGACTTGTATCCGAAGATTCGCCGCGCGGACCTCCTGGGCGGCAGCATCGTCGGCATCGCCAAGGGCGCCGGCATGATCGAGCCGAACATGGCGACGATGCTCGTCTACATCCTCACCGACCTCGCGGTGCCGCGCGACACGTTGCGCGCGATCCTCGCCCGCGCCGTCGACCGCAGCTTCAACCGGATGAGCATCGACAGCGACACGAGCACCTCCGACACCGTCGTGGCGCTCAGCTCGGGCGCCGTGCCGTGCGCGGATTTGGCGGCGTTCGAGGCCGCGCTCACGCAGGTGTGCCGCGATCTCGCCGAGGATGTCGCCCGCAACGGCGAGGGCGTGCGGCACGTGATGCGCGTGACCGTGAAGGGCGCGCCCACCGAGAACGCCGCGCGCGCGATCGGCAAGAGCGTCGTCAACGCCCCGCTCTTCAAGTGCGCCGTGGCCGGCAACGATCCCAACGTCGGCCGCCTCGTGCAGGCCGTGGGCAAGTACGTGGGCGCGCACGAACCGGGCATCCCGCTCGGCCGTACGCGCATGAGCCTCGGCGGCATCCAGATCGTGGCCGATGGCATCTTCGCGCTCGATCCGGCGAAGGAGCAGGCGCTGGTCGCGCACCTGAAGGCGGCCGAGCTCTATGCCAGCGCGGAGCCGAAGGACGGTGTCTATTCGCCGCCGATCGACTTCCCGCCGCACGAGCGTTGCGTGGAGATCGAGATCGACCTCGGGGCGGGCGCCGCGGAGGCGACCGTGATCGGCGCCGACCTCACGCACGAGTACGTGAGCGAGAACGCCGACTACCGTAGCTGAGTCGAGGACCGAGTGGCGGCGAAGGCTTGTGTCGGCTGCTCGGTTCCGCCCGGGCAGCCTTGTCACGCGCCGCTTCCCGGCCGCTGCTTCGGGGGCGGTGGGGGTTGGCGGAAAGGGTACGGATCGCCTCGCCGGAGCCCCGGGCGGGCGCGATGCGGCCGAGAGGCGCGGGCTGACGCACTTGAGTTGGTGCGTGCGTGTCGCGAGGCGGACTTGGATCCGGGACGGTAGGTCCGCATCGATGGCGGAAGCGTGTCATGGACTGTAGGTGACGGCGAGGACGGAGGCCGAGTGGGGCCTGCGCGCCCTCGGGGCGCACGATGCAGTCCTCCTCCGCGCGACGGCGGCTGGCGGCGGAGGAGCCTTTGTGCCGGGCGCCGAGCGCTGCGCTACCACCTAAGTAGTAGCTTCGGTATCCCCATCGCCTCGTTGCGACGGCGGATCCGGCCGGGGACAAAAGCTGCGATTCTGCCGCGCGTTCCCCGCGCATCGCCGCGGCAGATGCACCGTGGCGGCTTTCGCCCCGCGGTCCGCAGCATCCCCTACACACAAACTCCTGCCATGACCCCTGCCCGCAAAACCGCGCTGGCGTTGCTCCTCTCCATCGTGTCCGCACTCGGCGTCCACGCCGCCGACAAACTGGTTGTCGTCCAAGCCGAGTCCGCGACCTTCAGCACCAGCCCGGCCACCGACTATACAGTCGCCACGGAGAACGGCGTCACGTTCATCACCCCGGCCACCGACTATCTCACGCCGGCGACGGCGCCCGGCAACGCGAGCAAGGTGGCCAGCTACACGGTGACGTTCCCGCAGGCCGGCACCTACAACCTCTACATGCGCTTCCGGGTCGGGCCTGGCGCCGGCAACGACGACAGTCTCTACTACGCCAACGCCCTCGGCGCCCGCGACCCGGCGACGGCCGGCCAGTGGATCTCGACGAACTACCTCGCCACGGTCGGCTATGCAGCGGCGACGGACTCGGTCGACAGCAGCGGCTCGGCCGCCACCCAGGTCTGGAAGTGGCTCCGGTTCTCCTCGTTCAACGGCGGGGTCACGTTCACCGTGCCCGCCGGCGCGCTCACCCAGACCTTCCAGATCGGTGCGCGGGAGAACGGGCTCGACGTCGACATGATCGCGTTCGGCCTCAGCAGCCAGGCGTTCACGGTCGCCAATCTCATGGATACGCCGCCCGCCATCTACGACGGGCAGGTGCTCACCGCCTACGAAGGGTCTTCCGCCGGTGCGGCCGTGGGCACAGTCCTCGCTTCCGACCCGGAGGGCGACGCCCGGCAGGGTTGGGCGATCGTCGGGGGCACCGGGGCGGCGGTCTTTGCGATCAACGCGGCCTCGGGACTGGTCACGGTTGCCGATCCCGCGGCGCTCGTTGCGTCGGTCAATCCGAGCTTCTCGCTCATCGTGACGACCAGCGACGGCGTCTTCACGAGCGCGCCCCGCACGGTGACGGTCAACGTGGGGACCCTGAGCAACATCGCGGTCTACGGCCCGGTCTCCGGCCTCTATCATGCGGGTCAGACCCTCTCCTTCGACGTCAGCCTCAACCGCGCCATGGTGGTAAACACGACGGGTGGCACGCCCTCGATCCCGCTCACGATCGGCTCCGCGAGCCGCCAAGCCACCTATGTCTCCGGCAGCGGCACCAACAAGCTCACGTTCACCTATTCAATCCAGGCCGGCGACAACGACGGCGACGGCATTGCGGTGTCGTCCCCCATCGCGCTCAACGGCGGCTCCATCGTCGACAACACCGCGACGCCGGTCGGCCTCGCGTTCACCGCGCCGGTCACCGCCGGGGTGCTGATCGACACCGCCGCCCCCTCCGCCCCGGTGATCGCCTCCTCTTCGGCCCGCACTCTCTCCGGCTCCGCGGAGGCCGGCAGCACGGTCCGGATCTTCGTCGGCGCCACCCTGAACAACACGGTCTCCGCCAACGCCTCCGGGGCCTGGACCTGCACCCTCAGTCCGATCGGCTTGCCGGCGGGCACCAACGTCTTGTCCGTCACGGCAACGGCCACCGACGCCGCGGGCAACGTCAGCGGCGCCTCGGCCGCCTTCCCGATCACGGTCGTGGTCGATCCCAACGCCCCGATCGTCGTCCAGGCCGAGGCGGGCGCGGTCGGTTCCGACTTCCTCAAGCTCACGGCCGGCGGAGTCGGCTACATCACCGCGGGCACGGACCTAAGCACCACGCCGAACGCCCAGAGCCCCGGCTCTGCGGCGAAGGTGGCCTCGTACACAGTCTATTTCCCTCAGGCCGGCACCTACAACCTCTACGCCCGCGTGCGGGTCGGCTCCGGTTCCTCCTCTGATGACAGCTGTTACTACGGCAACGGCCTCGGGGTGCAGGGCGTCACCGACCCCAACGCCTGGATCACCTGCAACAACCTCAACAACGTCGGCTACACCGACGGCAGCGAGTACGTCACGCCGCAGGGCAGCGTGTGGGGCGCCGGTCCGGCCGGCACAACCGTGTGGAAATGGATACAGCTTTCGACGAGCAACTTCTACGACGCCGGGCCCCAGTTCGTCGTCCCGGCGGGCGGCCTGCTTCAGACCTTCCAGTTTGGTTCGCGCGAGAACGGCTTCGACGTCGACCAGTTCGCCTTCGGCCTGAACGGCGTCTACTACACCGTCGCCCAGCTCGATGCCGGCGCCGCCGGCAGCACGACCCCGCCGCCGCCGCCGTACACGCCGACCCATCCGCCGCTGGCCACGGGCAAGGCGAAGTTCCTCGGCTGCGAGTACGGGGCCAACTCGGCGCCGAACTTCGCTGCCTACTTCAACCAGGTCGTCCCCGGCAACGGCGGCAAATGGGGCAGCGTCGAGGGCACGCGCGACGTGATGAACTGGACCGACTTCGACAGCGCTTACCGGGTGGCGAAGACCAACGGCTTCAAGTTCCGCTACCACGTGCTGGTGTGGGGCAGCCAGCAGCCGACGTGGATGGAGAACCTCTCCGACGCCGACCAACTCGACGAGATCAAGGAGTGGTTCGCTGCCGTCGCCGCCCACACCGTGGACGGCGAGGTCATCAACCCCGACTGGATCGAGGTGGTGAACGAGCCGCTCCACGCCCCGCCGAACGGCGCCGGCACGGGCAACTACATGAAGGCGCTCGGCGGCTCCGGCACCACGGGCTGGGACTGGATCCTCAACGCCTTCCGCCTCGCGCGGCAGTACTTCCCCGGAAAGAAGCTCATGATGAACGAGTATAGCGTGACCAACGACGGCAACGCGATGGCCCGCTACCTCCAGATCATCAACCTGCTCAAGGCCGAGAACCTCATCGATCTCGTCGGCTTCCAGGGCCACTCGTTCGAGATCAAGGGCACGCCCACCGCCACGCTCTCCGCCAACCTCGAGTCCCTGGCGGCCACCGGCCTGCCGATCATCATCACCGAGATGGACATCGACGACAGCGCGGCGCTGCCGCAGCTCGGCGAGTACCAGCGCATCTTCCCGCTGTTCTGGGAGCATCCCTCGGTGATCGGGGTCACCCTCTGGGGCTACCGCCCGGGCATGTGGCGGCCCGACGCCAATCTCGTGCTCAACAGCGGCGCGGAGAAGCCCGCGATGCTCTGGCTCAAGGACTACGTGCGGAACAATCTCCCCGTCGTCACCGCTGGCCAGACCATCTGGGTCGCCCCCGGCGCCGCGAACGGCACGGTCGTGGGCGCGGTGGCGGCGACCGACGCCGATGCCGGCGCCGTCCTGCAGGGCTGGAGCATCAAGGACGGCTCGGCGGCGGCGGCGTTCACCATCAACGCGGCCACCGGCGCGCTCACGCTCACCAACGCCTCGGTACTGAACTTCGCCGCCAACCCGACGTACACGTTGCGGGTGAAGGTCGGCGACGGCATCGGGCACAGCGTCGCCACGGTCGTCACGATCCGGCAGATCACGCTGCCGAGTTTCTCGGCCCAACCCGCGCCCCAGTCGGTGCTGGCCGGCACCTCCGCCCAGTTTGTCGTGGCCGCGAGCGGCACGCCGGCACCAGCGCTCCGGTGGCAGCGCTCGGTCGATGCGGGGGCCACCTGGGCCGATCTCGCCGAGGGCGGCAGCTATTCCGGCACGGCGACAGGTTCTCTCACGGTGGCCGCCACGAGCGTCGCGATGAGCGGCGATCTCTTCCGGTGTGTCGCCAGCAACGGCGCCACTCCTGTCGCCTCCAATGCCGCCGCGCTCGAGGTGGTCGCGGCGATCGCCACCTACGGCGATTGGGCGGCCGTCAACGGGGTCACCGGCGGCGCCGCGGACGATCCGTCCGGTTGCGGCGTGAGCAACTTCGCCCGCTATGCCTTCGGCCTTCCGGCCGCCGGCCCGGTCGGCGCCCCGGCCAGCCTGTCGGTCGTCACGGTCGGCGCGGAGAAGCGCCTGCAGATCGCCTTCACGCGGCGGAGCAGCGCGACCGATCTCGCCTACGTGGTCGAGGCCAGCAGCGACCTCGTGAACTGGACCGAGCAGGTGGCCGCCATCGATTGCGGCGCGCCGGTCGACGTGTTCGTCCAGGACACCGTCGCGCTCGGCAGCGTCCCGCGCCGCTTCCTGCGCGTGCGCGCGATCGTCCCGGCCGCGCCTTGATCGCTTCCGGTCGGCGCGGCGCTTCGGGGCTGCGCCGACCGGTCCTTCCTCCGCCTGGTGCGGTTGTTCTTTTCGGAATGGGGCCGGTCGTCCTTCCGGGCGCTCGGTCCCGCTTCATCCCCACAAACCAAACAAACCTGCAGCTCTGTTCACCATGAAAGCTATGAAATTCCTCGGGGCCTGCGCGTCGCTGGCCCTCGCCGGCACGCTCTCGGCCCAAGCGCTCGTCTACTCCTTCGACTCCGGCACCCAGGGTTGGAGCGCCACCACCTGGGATGGCTCGGTCCAGTCGATCGCCTGGGATGCTTCCCGCCAGGCGCTCGCGGCCTCGATCACCACCGGCGGTTGGCACTACCTGACGAACATCTGGAGCACGCCGTCGACGAACGTGGATGCCTACAACGCGTTCAACACCGGTTTCGCCAATCCGACGCTCTCGACCATCGGGTTCGACGTCACCGTGGCGCCCGGCACCGGCGGCACCTATCTCAACCTCATCGGCGTGCTGCAGGGCGGCACCACCGGCGGATGGACCCAGAACCAGTTCAACGGTTTCAATCAGGCCGAGCTCGCCTCGGGCGCGACGAAGACGTTCTTCACCGACTTCACGATCGAGACCGGCAAGGGTGTCGCGGGGACCAACGAGGAGAACTACCAGTTCGTCGTCGGCGTGAACTCGGATTGGACCGGCGGCACCGTCTACGTCGACAACGTCCGCATCACCCCGGCCGCGATTCCGGAGCCGAGCACCATCGGTGCGATCCTCGGCGCGGGTGTCCTCGGTTTCGCGATGTATCGCCGGCGCAAGGCACGCGCCAGCTGAGTCCGGCATGGGCGGTCCGGCGTCGCCTCCGGCAATGCCGGGCTGACGCCGGAGGCGCCAAGGCAGTTTCCCAAACCCGGCCGTGGCGGCCGGGTTTTGTGTTCTCAGCGTAGACGCGTGCCGGAGCGAGGCCTTGCGGGGAAGCAACTCTGCTGAGCGATCGGCTCGGAGATTGGCCACCCCTCCCTCCGCTCAGGAAGGGGGCTGTGATCACACGGAGTTGCGCAGATGGTCGCTGGATGATCCGTGCCCATCCGTGGAATCCGTGGTTTCGGGTTCCTGTTGCTTGGGAGGGCTGTGGGTCCGGCCCAGGGACGGATCGGCCTCGCGCGCCGGCCCGGCCACTACGCGCCGGGTGGCGTGGGCCGGCTGCGGACTTGGCGACGGGAGCGCCGGCCGCCATGCTCCCTGGCGATGACCATCGAAATCGTCTGGCCCGCGTGGTTGATCGCCCTGCCGCTCACGCTGCTGTTCTGCTGGCTCATGCTCCGGGCGGGGCGACGGTTGCGGCTCCTGATGGACACGCCGACGTCGAAGGCCAAGGGCGTGTTCATCGGCCAGGTGGAGCTCGCGGGGCGGGCGGTGATTGGAACACCGGTACAGAGCTTCCTCGCCGGGCGCGAGTGCGTGTGGACCGAGTATGCGGTGGAGGAGCAGTGGGCGCGCTGGGAGACGGAGACCTACACCGACAGCAAGGGCAACCGGAAGACCCGGCAGGTCCGCAAGACCGGCTGGACCCGGGTCGACGGTGGCGGCGCGAAGCCGGTCTTCGCCGTGGAGGACGAGACCGGCTCGGTGCAGGTGCGGCCCGAGGGCGCGGAGGTGGAGGCGGTGCGGATCTTCGACCAGACGGTGGGGCGGGGCGATCCGCTCTACTACGGCAAGGGTCCGGCGGGTGCCGTGAGCGACTCGACCGGCCAGCGGCATTTCACCGAGGAGGCGATCCTCCTCGGGGCGGCGGTGTTTGTCGCCGGGCGGGCGCGCGAGCGGACCGACGCCGTGGCGCCTGAGATCGCCGCCGACGCGGAACAAAACCTCTTCCTGATCAGCTGCCGCGGCGAAGCGCGCGTGCAGCGCGGCTACCGGTGGCAGTTCTGGGGGCTCGGCGTGCTGCAGCTCGTGCCCTTGCCCATCGCGTGGCTCGTGCAGGCGGGCGAGTCGACCGGTTTGCCCAAGGCCTGGCCGGCCGGCGCGCTCGCCGGCCTGATGCTGACGCTCTGGCTGTTCGGCTGGTGCTGGATGGCGTTCAACAGCCTCGTGCACCTGCGCAACCGCGCGGCCCAGGCGGCGTCGCTCATCGAGGTGCAGCTCAAGCGGCGCGCCGATCTCATTCCCCGGCTGGTGGCGGTGGTCGCCGGATTGCGCGACCATGAGCGCACCGTCCAGACCGAGCTCGCGGCCATACGTGCCCAGAGTATGGCGACGCCGTTGGGGCAGCCCGGACCGGATTTCGCGGCGACGGCGACGGCCGTGCGCGTGGTGGCCGAGCGCTATCCGGAGCTCGTGGGCGATGCGGCGTTCCGGGAGCTGCAGCGCGAGCTCGCCGACACCGAGACCCGTGTCGCGCTCTCCCGGGACTACCACAACGAGATCGCCACCCACCTGAACACGCGGCTGGAGATCCTCCCCGATCGCTGGTTGGCGCGGCTGGCCGGACTGCGCCCGCGGCAGCTGTGGCAGGCGGAGGGCTTCGAGCGCGGACCAGTGGCGGCGCGGGTGGACGGCTAGTCGGTGGCCCCGCGGGCTGGTCGGGAAGGTTCCGGGTCGAGACTGGCTTGAGGAAGGAACTGCAAAGAGGCTTGTCAGGTTCCGATTTAGCGAAAAACTCAACGGCTTTCTCCTTTCCTTTTCCCCCATGAAATTCTCCGACGGCGAGTGGCTCATGCAACCGGGTGTGACGGCGTCCTACGCGACCGAAGCCCATGATGTGGCACAGGTTGGTGATTCGCTCGTCATCGACGCGCCGACGCGGGCGATCAAACACCGCGGCGACACCTTGGGTGGGCCGCTGCTCACGGTGCGGCTCAGCTCGCCGATGGAGGGCGTGATCCGCGTGCGGCTGGAGCACTTCACCGGCGGTGCGGACACGATGCCCGCGATCCCGCTGCAGCCGCAGCCGGCCGTCCCGGTGGCGATCGAGATCGGCGAGAAGGAGGCGGTCCTGCGCTCCGGCGACCTCGTTGTGCGGGTGAAACGCCCGGGCTGGGAGCTCGTGTTCGAAGGCGCCGGCAAGCCGCTCACGCGCACGGGCTGGCGCGGCATGGCGCACCTCCAGGTGGCCGGGAAGGGGCCGTTCATGATGGAGCGGCTGCAGCTCGGGGTGGGCGAGTGCGTCTACGGCCTGGGCGAGCGCTTCACCGCGTCTGTGAAGAACGGGCAGGTCGTCGAGAACGACAACAAGGATGGCGGCACCGGCTCCGACCAGGCGTACAAGTGCGTGCCGTTCTACCTGACCAACCGCGGCTACGGCGTGCTCGTCAACGAGACCGGCCCGGTCTCCTACGAGGTGGCGTCGGAGCGCGTCGCCCGTGTCCAGTTTTCGAAGCCGGGCGAGAGCCTGGAGTACTTCGTGATCCACGGCCCCGCGCCGAAGGACGTCCTGCGCCGGCTCACCGCGCTGACCGGGCGCCCGGCGCTGCCGCCGGCGTGGTCGTACGGCCTGTGGCTCTCGACCTCGTTCACCACCAGCTACGACGAGGCGACGTGCACCGGCTTCATCGAGGAGATGAAGCGCCGCGACCTGCCCCTGCACGTCTTCCACTTCGACTGCTTCTGGATGCGCGAGTTCGACTGGTGCAACTTCGAGTGGGATCCCCGCGTGTTCCCCGATCCGGCGGGCATGCTCCGCCGGCTGCACGAGCGCGGGCTGAAGGTCTGCGTCTGGATCAACCCGTACATCGGGCAGCGCTCGCGGCTCTTCGCCGAGGGCAAGGCGCGCGGCTACTTCATCAAGCGCACCGACGGCGGCGTCTGGCAGACCGACCTCTGGCAGCCGGGCATGGCGATCGTCGACTTCACCAACCCGGAGGCGTGCCGGTGGTTCGCCGGCCATCTCGAGCGGCTGGTGGACCTCGGGGTGGACGCGTTCAAGACCGACTTCGGCGAGCGCATCCCGGTCGAGGGCGTGCAGTACCACGACGGCGCCGACCCGGTCGGCATGCACAACCTCTACCCGATCCTCTACAACCAGTGCGTGTTCGAGGTGCTGGAGCGGCGGCGCGGCCGCGGCGAGGCGGCGCTGTTCGCCCGTTCCACCTACGCCTCGGGCCAGCGGTTCCCGCTGCATTGGGGCGGCGACTGCTGGTCGACCTTCGAGGCGATGGCCGAGACGCTGCGCGGCGGGCTTTCCCTCGGTCTGTGCGGATTCGGTTTCTGGAGCCACGACATCGGCGGTTTCGAGGGCGGCGGGCCGGTTGCGGTCTACAAGCGCTGGCTGGCGTTTGGGCTGCTCTCTTCCCACTCGCGCCTGCACGGCTCCTCCACCTACCGGGTGCCGTGGAACTACGACGACGAGGCGTGCGACGTGCTGCGGAAGTTCACGAAGCTCAAGTGCCGCCTCATGCCGTATCTGCTCGGCCAGGGCGTGGTCGCGCACACCGAGGGCACGCCCGTGCTGCGCGCGATGCTGCTCGAGTTCCCCGACGATCCGGCGAGCGACACGCTCGACCGGCAGTACATGCTCGGCGACTCGTTGCTGGTGGCGCCGGTGTTCAACGCCGAGGGCGACGTCTCCTACTACCTGCCCGACGGCCCGTGGACCCACCTGCTCACCGGCGTGGGGGAGCAGGGCGGCCGCTGGCACAAGGCGCGGCACGGCTACCTCAGCCTGCCGCTCTTCGTGCGGCCCGGCACGCTCCTGCCGGTCGGGGCCAGCGACGCCCGGCCCGACTACGACTTTGCGGCCGGCACCACCTTCCGACTCTATGAGCTCGCCGATGGCGCGAAGGCGAGCCGCGCCGTCCATGGCGCCGACGGCCGTCTCGTCGGCCGCGTGACGGCCCAGCGGGCCGGGCGCACGATCGAAGTGCATGCCGAAGGTGCCCTGCGCAACTGGAGCGTTCAGCTCGTGGGAATTGTCGGCCCGGTCACTGCGACCGGAGGCGAGGTCCGCGGGGCCGGCGAGGGCGGGGTGGTCGTGGCGGCTGCCGCGGCGCACGTCGTGATCCGCCAAGGCTGAGCAGTCCACGTTCTGATTGCCGGGGCCCAAGCGGGCCTCTCGGGATTTAACGAAAAGTCTTGCGTTTGAGACGCCTGATTGTGAGGTTTTGCGAGAAATCGGAAAAACCCTAAATCCGACGCGTCATCCTTTGGCCGGAGTGTCGGATTCTGCCGATTCATCACCCTAAAACACCTCGATAAAATGTTCCAGGATCGAAATGAGTGCGGTCCAGTATTCAGTGATTTAGCGTCACGTCATTACCTGTCGTTGCGTGCGGTCGCACGGTGTGCCGTTGGGGGTGAGTTTTCCTTCGCTGCCCAACGCCGTCCCAGCCGCAGCGGCTGACTCCCTTTCCCCATTTTCGCACCGGGCGTCTCTGTCCGGAGCGAGAGCACAAACCATAGCACAACCAAAACATCCTATGATCCCCAACCCCCTGCAGGCGGTCCGCCCCCCGGTCACCGCCTCGTTCCTGCTCCTGGCCGCCGGAACCTCCGCGCTGGCGCAGTCCGCGCCGACTCCGGCCGCCGGCGCCACTGCATCCGATGGCTCCGCGAGTGACGAAGTCGTCGTCCTCTCGCCGTTCACCGTCAGCTCCGAGAACGCCGCGCGTTATCGCGCCACCGACACCTTGGCCGGCTCGCGCATCCGCACCGAGCTGAAGGATGTCGGTTCCGCGGTGAGCGTCGTCACGGCCGAGTTCCTCCGCGACACCGGCTCCCGCAACAACCAGGACCTCCTCGTCTACACCACCGGCACCGAGGTCGGCGGCGTCTCCGGCAACTTCGCCGGTCTGGGCAACGGCCAGATGTTGGACGACACCGGCGCGCGCATGAACCCGAACCAGAACACGCGCGTGCGTGGTCTCGATGCGGCGGACAACACCCGCGACTTCTTCCTCACCGACATCGCGTGGGACTCCTTCAACGTCGGCCGTGTCGACCTCCAGCGCGGCCCCAACGCCATGCTCTTCGGCATGGGCAGCCCGGCCGGCATCATCAACGCCAGCCTCAACTCCGCCGATTTCGCCGACAAGAACACCGTCGAGTTCCGCACCGGCAGCTACGGCAGCCTCCGTGGCACGATCGACCTGAACAAGCAGCTGCTCGACGACGAGCTCGCCCTCCGCGTCTCCGCGCTCGACGACAACACCAAGTACCGCCAGGACCCGGCCTACAACCACGACAAGCGCGTCTACGCCGCGGTCCGCTACGATCCGAAATTCCTGCGCTTCGAAGGCGCCCGCACCTCGATCAAGGCGAACTACGAGAAGGGCAAGGTCCGCGCCAACCGCCCGCGCACGCTGCCGCCGGGCGACCTGCTCACCCCGTGGTTCACCGATCCGACCCTCGCGGGCGTCGTGCTCGACCCGCGCGAGGTCGGCCAGACCAACGTGGCCACCGTCACCGCCGCGCACGAGGCGGGCGATCTCGGCACGGGCATCCGCCAGTCCTCGCTCGACGGCGGCGTGGCCAACCCGAACTACAATCCCCGCATCGGCCCCTTCGGCCGCAATTACGGCGGCATCGTCGCCGTCTTCCCCGACGAGAACGGCGGCGGCTTCAACATGATGCGCACCGACATCAGCACCATCGGCGGCCTCAAGTCCGATGGCACCCGCGACCAGGGCATCGGCGGCATCCCGTGGACGATCATGTCCGGCGTCATCCCGTTCAAGGACTACGCGGGCTCCGCCCACCTTCCGGATGCGCAGTATGGCCTCTACAAGAACTACGTCCTCTCCGATCCGTCGATCTTCGACTTCTACAACAAGCTGCTCGACGGCCCGAACAAACGCGAGTGGTCGAACCACGAGGCGTTCAACGCCGGGATCAGCCAGACCTTCTTCGACAACCGTTTCGGCATCGAGGTCGTCTACGATCACCAGAACTACGATCGGGGGCAGGAGAACATGATGTCCGACTACGGACAGTCGATCACCCTCGACATGAACAAGTACCTCCCCGATGGGGCGGCCAACCCCAACTTCGGCCGGGCTTGCGTCGTGTCCGACGGCTTCTCCAACAACCTCTACCGGAGCGAACGCGACTCCGGCCGCGTCACGGCCTTCGGTGAGCTGCGGGCCGACGACTTCATGGCGAAAGGCTTCCTCTCCAAGCTGCTCGGCCGCCACGTCGTCACCGGCGTCTACAGCAAGGAGACCGCCGACACCGAGATGCGCAACTGGTTCAACTACGCGGCCGATGCCACCTACGGCCTCACGATTCACGACAGCCTCCTGCGCAACCGCGGCGTCAACATCCTGAGCTACTTCGGGCCCAGCCTCGTCGGCCGGACCACCCTCGCCGGCGCGAACCTCCCGAATCTCACCGGCAAGCAGATCCCGACCTCCGGCGTCCTGCACTGGTTCGACTCCACCTGGAACTCCACCGTCAGCCCGGCCGATCCGTGGACCGACCAGTACGGCAACGCCAGCACCCAGTCGGAAAACCCCGCCAACTACGTCGGCTGGGTCGACCGTCCGATCGATGTGCTCAGCCAGTCCGCCGGCGACCGCGACAGTCTCACGACCAACGCCTCGCTGCGCCGCTCGAAGGTCTCCTCGAAGGCCGCGAGCTGGCAGGCGTACTTCTGGGACGGCACGCTGGTCGGCACCGCCGGTATCCGCAAGGACACGGCGAAGGACTACTCGCTCAACCAGGGCCCGAAGAATCCCGTCGGGGACGAGACGATCAACCTCGCCAGCCCGCTCTATCGTTTGCCCGACGAGCCCGGCCAGATCGTGAAGGGCACCTCGCGCAGCTACAGCCTCGTGCTGCACACCCCGAAGGAGCTGCGCCGCCGTCTGCCGGGCAACACCGACCTCTCCCTGATCTTCAACAAGTCCGAGAACTTCCAGCCCGCCGCCGGCCGGGCCGACGCCGTCGGCAACTCCATCGCGCCGCCGAAGGGCAAGACCCGCGAGTACGGCTTCGCGCTCAGCACCTGGGACGACCGGATCTCGCTGAAGGTCACGTGGTACAAGACCACCGTCTCCAATGCCGCCCTCTCCGCGTTCAGCGGCGACTACATGCTGCCCGCCGCCGAGGCGTGGGGCTACATGTTCGCCCGCCAGGCCAAGGAGCGTCTCAACGCCTACGGCACCTCGAACGAGGGGCTCGGCGGCTACACCCCGATGGATCCCTCCGAGTCCGTGGCCCACGCGATCGCCGTCGGCGACGCCGTCGTCGACGCCTACCTCGCGCATCAGGCCCCGGACGCCTGGTACACCGCCTGGGGCATCGACCGTTCCCAGTACAAGGGCTGGATGAACTGGACGACGCCGCAGGGCTTCACGATCACCGGCGACACGATGTCGAAGGGCACGGAGTTCGAGCTCAACATCGCGCCGACGAAGAACCTCAACATCTCCCTCAACGCCTCCAAGACGAGCGCGCAGCGCACCAACATGGCCGAGTCCATGGCCGTGTGGGTCGAGAGTCGCTGGGCGTTGTACAACACCCCGGTGATGATGGGCTCCGAACAGGTCGGCTACATCGGCGATGTCCGCCTCTGGGGCCCGGGCTACAACCCCGGCGAGACCGTGCGCGGCAAGTTCGGTCGCGAGTTCATGGCGCCGTACATGCTCTACCGCATGCAGGAGAACTCCGACGTGCCCGAGCTCCGGCCCTGGCGCGCCAACCTCGTCGTCAACTACTCCTTCGACCAGGGCTTCCTGAAGGGGGTCAACGTGGGCGGCGGCTACCGCTGGCAGGACGGCAGCGTCCTCGGCTACAAGCTCAAGGACGGCGCCACCGCCTCCGACCCGAAGGTCTACGACCTCGAGAATCCGTACAAGGGCAAGGCCGAGACCAACGTCGACCTCTGGGTCGGCTACGGCCGCAAGCTCACGGAGAAGGTCGATTGGCGCATCCAGCTCAACCTCCGCAACGTGACCACCAAGAAGGAGCTCATCCCGGTGACGGTGCAGCCTGACGGCACCATGGCCGTCGGCCGCATCTCCGATCCCTGCACCTGGTCGCTCACCAATACCTTCACCTTCTGAGCCTCCGCTCCGCACGGCGGCACTGGTTCCGCGCCGGAATGGCCGGGTAGCGGCCCCGTTACCCTGCCCCCCCGCCCGCGGCGCCCCCCCCCCCCACGCCGCGCGAAGCGGTGAACGAGACCACGAAAAA